>JAIXOO010000062.1 GCA_027486765.1 Saprospiraceae bacterium | reverse complement strand
TTTGCAGCAAAATACCAGAGCGGAGAACATCGCCAGACAGCGACAGTTTTCCTCCATATTGATTAAAAACGGCAATGGATCGAATCTCTTGACTATCGTTTTTGAGGTAAACCAAGCCATTGGACGGATTGGGGTAAATGATACTTTGTGGTGAAGAAATTTCATCAAGCGATGTACTCAGACAGTTGGGGCTCGTTTTATTCACGGGCCCGTTTTCCAGTGTAGTCAGCACCATTCCGCTATTCGCTGGCACGATCACCTGGTATCCATCGGAAAGCCGGGTAGTGGAACCGCTTACTTTGGGAAGTGCCAGGCTTATATCATCTCCCTGCTGATTCTCGGAATAAGTATAACTGTCGAATGTCGCCAATCCACAATATGCAGGTAATTTGATGTTTATACATTTCGAGTGCCGGGTTTTGTTGACCAAGGCAAACGAAAAATGAGCTGAATTGCTGTCCGCAAGCATGATTTTTGCCCCTAAGATTCGTACTTCGTCCTCGGGTTGTGACATCGTTAGGATTTCGGTGTTACCTGCTGGAAAATACCGGCTGAGTAGCGACCAGGTGTAATACCAGGGTCGAAGCTTCATGCCTCCATTGTCCCCTGCGACGTTCCACATCCCGGGATCTTTGCCGGCGCCATAGCCGTCTAAGGCCCACATGAGTACGGCACTGTTTCCCGCTCTTGCGGCCTGGATGCCATAGTCTAGGGCGTTTAGGCCATACGAGTACCTGGTTGGATTGTAGGGGCTACCTACTTTGTTGAAGAAGTACCAGTAATCTACCCCATTGCCCGAGGCGCGGTCGGGAGCGGCTTCACTCAAAAAAATGGGTTTTGTAGCATCAATGGCACGAACCTTGGCAACGTAGTCGCTGAAATAGGTTTCCAGGCCTCCTCCGATGAGCAGTTGGGTACCTGCATTTAAATAGTGGTGGTACTCGTAAGCACTAAGTTCTAAAGGGTTGTAGCGGGCTGCGTATTGCGTCCAATCATCCCAGGAATCGGCCCCTACGAGCAATTGGCTTGGCAAGCGCTCCGCGATCAGTTTTTTGTGCAGATTTTTCACCATCAAAGACCAGGCATCAAAAGAAAAATAGGCTAATGGTTCATTGAGCGGGGCGTAATATTTTATGTTTTTTAAGGCCTTGGTTTGTAGCAAATGCTCAATTAAATCAGCCTGAAGGGTAGCAAATTTGTCCGATGTGATGAATGCGTCATTGTTTTCAATGCTTGGACTTGCCAATAGCGCCGGATTCCAAATACCCGTCATGACCGCAATGCCTTCTGATTGATAGAATTGTAGCATCTTGATGGCTTCTTGCATGGCGGTAGACTCCCAGGTATAGTCGCCTGCCTTTCCAGATGGATTGAACCAGTCTCGGTAAAAAACGATCCTTACCAATCCTGGGCGCATGTGTTTGATGCGGCTCGTGGTGGTGTTCCAAAGCTTAGGGTCCCAGGTCGTAAATCCTTGGTTGTTGCGCATGACCGCCTCTTGATTCCAGCCAAACCCCAGCCAATTCACATTGTTGGCGTTGCCACTTGGGCTACTGGTAAAGAAGTCGTTTGGCAAACATCCTTCCCGACAATCATTGTCAACCAAGACAGTCACAGTAGCGGTACTCTTACACCCACTATCCTTAAAAGTGGCAGTTACGGTATAGGTAGTGCTCGAAGTAGGTTGGGCCACAATTCCGTAAGCGTTTTCGCCCGTACTCCATAAAAAATCTACATCCTGATAATCCACTTTGGCAGTTAGGTCAATTTCTGCACCAGGACAAATCCACAGATCTGGCCTCAGCTTCACCGTATAATTGGGAATGACCTTCCAGACTTCATTTTGCACCCATCTCCAATCGCAAGTACCCGTTTTTACTTGTGCTACATATTTTGTGGTTGTGGATAGATTGGTTGGGGGCGTGTAACTCTGGCCTGTAGCTCCCGCAATTGTCTCAAAAGGATTCATTTGTTTGGTAAGCGGGTTGTAGGACGATTTCAACCAGCGGTACTCTATCGGGCTGTTGCAGGTCGTAGAGGGCAGAACTGAAAAAGTTATTGTGGTGGGCGTGTTAGTTGGCGTGCACAAATTTGTTTCGGTGGTACTGGTATTTAAGCTTCCAACAGTTAGGGCATCGCAGCACAAAAAGTGCTCTTCGGCTCCGGTTGCCCAGGCATGACTTGAATCTATTCCATTGTTTTCCAGCGACCTAGCTATGGCATCGCAATCAAGCACCATAAATGCCCCAAAGAGGTACGGGAGAATAAAAGTGGGCTTCACAGTGGCTTGGTTTAATAACTCACGTTATGCAGCAAGCAGCTTAGCTGCTCGTTTTTTTATTTTACCACGACGACGTTTTTTGTGCGCTTCGCGCTTTAACGCCTTCGGCGTAGAGCGGCCGCTTTTAGCAAAAAGAGGCGAAGCCTCAAAGCACACCATCAACCATAAAACGTATAAAACCTTCGCGAAACCAGCTTGAAATAACTGTCAATGGTCAATGATTTCGCATCAATTTCCACGTTTTCGAGCGGTTCCAACCTGCGGTCATCCTCCCAAACGACGTACATTTCGAGTGGCGTTTCACGGCTGTGGTTTTTAATAAAATCGATGAATGCCAGCGGCGATTCATCCGCGTAGTAATCAAAAATGGTTTCTTCTGGCGTAGTCGTGATGATGTAACTGCGTTGCAAGTTACAGCCACAGCCCGAATCGGAGCCAACACTGTACAGGTGTTTTCCTTTAAAAAAAGGCCGGTACAGCTTGCTCTCATCGTCTTCATCCAACATTTCTTCGAAGTGAAGCACCGGAGGAGCTGAGCCATCTTCAGGCCAGGCCGTTGAAAAGGTTACCCCAGATAAGGCTTGGGGGGTAGCGATGTAAACACTCCAACACATGATGCAGCAATTTTAGTCTATCGATGGCAAACTTCCGGTAAATTGCTGCAAAAACATTTACCAGCCAAATTTCTTAAAGTCTTTATATTTTTGGAGTCCAATAAGTAGTGGGGCAAACATGATTGCTTATTTTTTTATCGCCCCTAATTGATTTTAGA
>JAIXOO010000329.1 GCA_027486765.1 Saprospiraceae bacterium | reverse complement strand
GCCGATTCCAGGTGCTGATTCAAAGAAGTGACCCCATATTCATTTTCAAGCAAGTTGACGATGCGTTGAAAGGTCTTTTCATTGCCACCATTCAGGGCTTTGCTGACATTGGCCTGATTGACCCCTAATTTTTCCGCAAGTACCATTTGATCAAGCCCCAAGGACTTGATTACCCCCTTTACCTGGGTGAATAATGCATTGCGGGAAGTATCTTTTTCTGAGATATTCATTTTTTAAATGATAAAATTCACTTTTTAAGAATTTTCCTTAACGTTGCCTTCGCTAAGGAACCAATTTCCAAAGTAATCAATTTATTATTGGATTCCCCAACCCTGTAAACCCAAAACACTAAAAATGCGAGACCCATTTGTTGTTTCAAGTATAAGCTGGCACGAAGTAACTGATGCAGTTGCTATCGATAACATTAATCTGATTGAAGATGCATTGCAAGCAAATCTCAAACTGAGCGATTATGGAGCCATTACAGGAGTTGCTTTCATCTACATCATTGAGCATGACGACAATCACATGCACGAAGATCAATTTAGTTATAGCGCCAAGCGAGGAGAAGTGTCCACCCAAATGCGCCTCTCCTACGACGAAGTGCAGAAATCCACACCCGAAGAGGTCTTGCACCTAATGGCTGCCAAATACATCAATACCATGCTGGAATGGCTCCCCAAAAAGAAAATCGTCAACTTCGATTGGCAGCGCTTTGTGAAAGATGTGCAGGATTTATTTGAGCGGAAAGGCTGGTTGCAGGCGCTCGAAGTGGTTTAGTAGCACATTTTACTGAGGTGCCTCTTAGGTGTCTAAGGTTTCTTAGGTGGTGAGAAAAGCACCAACCAAAGTCACTTAGAACCAGCACTTTTTCTGGGTATATTGCAGGGGGCATAAAGACGCACGGCCGTGCGTCTCTACGGTCCAGCATTGTACCTTGGCTCCCAAATTTGTCAGGTGCATTTATTTTTTTGCAGGAATGTACCAGCGATCCTTTTTCAGATCCACGCCTCCTCCCATTTCTTCCTGCACCGCCCGATCTACAATGTAGACTCCAATTTTGGCCATGTTGTCAAAGGTATCAATCCCATTGTTCGGGAAGCCGACCCGGGTACGGTGGATGTTGAACTGATTGGCAAATTTGCGGCCAAAAGCTTTTTCCACCCCTTCTTTGCCCAGCATAAAGCCCAATAATCCACCCCAGGTAGCCGTAGGATTATCGGAATCCCAGCCCGCTAGGGCACCAATTTTGATGGTTTCTTTCAGGTCCCCTTCACCGTACAACAAGCTGATGATGCTGGAGGCAAAGTTGATGCCTGCGGCAAAACAGGCGTTGCAGTAGCGGTTTTGGGAAGTCATGGTGTAGCCATCGGCTTGTTCTACCTGATAACGTTGATAGACCTCATCGCGGGTCAGTTCCCAAGGGATGCCAGCTTGATAGCGGCCTTTGACAAAGTCGTACATTTTAGCGGAGTAAGAGTTCTGCGGCAGGTGTTTGCGGGCCTCGTCGGCCATCCATTGCAGGTTTTCTTTGCTGGACTTTTTGGGGTCGGCGGCAGAAGCCAGGGAGTACATGATCACATAAAACTCGGAAATCCACTGGGCGTTTTCGCGGGCGGTGGTTTGAATGGGCAGTTGGGCCATTTTGAGGGCAATGTCCGGGCGAGTGGGGGCGAAAAATCCAAAGATTTCGGTGGTGAGTTGGGCGTCGATCATGTCGTACTCGGGGTTGTTGGCGGGGTCGCTGGTCGCTGGTGGCACCAGACCTGTTCCCATCAAGTCAAAAGCTTTTTGATTGGACACCCAGAGGAAGTTTTCTTCTTCGGCCTTGATGTGTTTGAGCCAACCTTCGCGGATTTGGGGGCCACTCAATACGGAGGTTTTATTGCCGTAAAGTAATGCCTGATAAATGTATTCAATGTCGGTATCGTCATCTGCACCCCAAAGGCCGCCTTCTTTTTCCAACACAAAATCCAGGGTCGGCGACCACTTGCTGACGGTGGTTTTGTCCCAAATGTTGGGTTGATCTGCTTTGCCCCAGTCGGCACGGGTGTAAAATGGCCCGGTTTTGATTTCCCCGATGTTGCCAATTTTGTCCATCTCGGTGACCAAGCCTGTCCAGTTGGCGATGCATTGGCCGAGCCAGAAGCCGTAGAGTTTTTGGTGGTAGCTGGCGCGGGAGAGGACGCGGTCGGTGGGTTTGGGGCGGTAGGATTGGTAGGTGAGTTGGGGGTCGCGGAGAAAATTGGAAGCCTGACTAGTGTCTGCTTTTTTAAGGCTACTGCAGGTACTTATGCTTAACATGAGGAGTAAGCAAGCGATGAAGGAAGGGTTTTGGCGATACATGGCAGAGTTTTTCGAATTGAAGAGACTGTTCCGTAAAGGGCACTAAGCCCTGCGCAAATTTACCAAATATCCTTCAGTTTAGGTGGCTGAAAGTAAAACCTAATACTTTATATCTAGCAGTTTTAGGGTAAAGTTTCCTTCCCGTTTTGTGGGCCCATCAAAGGTTTTTATTCAATCATAAGTTGGACTGCTTTCTCAAAATGAAAAGCCAAATAGAATTCCATTAGACTGCGAAACAGGGTTCCCAAAAACGCTTCTTTGTCCATAAGTTGTTTGATAAATAGTGAAGGTTTTTCCTTTATTTAAGACAATGTGAGTATTTAAAAAAACGGAAAAATAATCTTTTAAGTAACTATAAATTAAAAGATTAAGTGGTATTAAATCAAGGCTTTTTTTTGACCAAATTAGACTAGTAAATACATTACCATTAATAGATTGTAAAACTTTTTCATCAAGTACAGCTTTATTTTAGTCATGCATTGAACCATTTGACGATAAATTGATCCGTTTAGTTTAGGATGAAGGAAGTTTAACGAATGATCATTGTTTAATCACTTGACCCATAAAAAAATGGCCACCCAACTTCCAAGTTGGGTGGCCACTTTTTTATATCACATTTTACGAATTACGCCTTCTCTTCCACTGGCTTTTCCTCCTCTTTTTCATCATCCCCATCATCATCCACCGGCTCCGGCGGCAAAGTAATCGCCCCTTCATATGGCGTTTTGCCGAAGGTCAGCCCCTTCTTATCCGTGTGGATGTATATGGTGTCACCAAGGCTAGCCTCGCCGCTCAGCACAAGTTTCGACAATTCGTTGATCACGTCCTTTTGCAGTACGCGCTTCATTGGGCGGGCACCAAATTGCGGATCGTAACCCATATCGGCCAACATGTTTTTCGCCTCATCGCTCACTTTGAGGATGATCCCCTGTTTGGCCAGCATTTTTTGGGTCTTTTTCAACAAGAGTTCCAAAATCTGCTTGATCTCGTCCTTGTTCAGCGGCAGGAAGAGGATTTGTTCGTCGATGCGGTTGAGGAATTCCGGGCGCAGGTTTTCCTTCAGCAGGTTGAACACTTCTTCCTTGGTGGTCGCGATGATTTCGGTGCGGTGTTTTTCACCCATTTCCTCCAGGTCTTCAAAGTTCTCCATGATCAGGTCGGCTCCCATGTTGGAAGTCATGATGATGATGGTATTTTTGAAGTTGGCGACCCGGCCTTTGTTGTCGGTCAGGCGGCCATCATCCAGCACTTGCAGCAGGATGTTGAAGGTGTCGGGGTGTGCCTTTTCAATCTCGTCCAGCAGGATAATGCTGTACGGACGGCGGCGTACCGCTTCGGTCAATTGCCCCCCTTCGTCGTAGCCCACGTATCCCGGAGGTGCACCCACCAGGCGCGAAACGGTATGTTTCTCCTGGTATTCACTCATGTCGATGCGGGTCATGGCCTTTTCATCGTCGAAGAGCACTTCGGCGATGGTTTTGGCCAATTCGGTTTTACCCACCCCGGTTGGGCCCAGGAAGATGAAGGAACCAATCGGACGCTCAGCATCTTGCAAACCTGCGCGGCTGCGGCGGATGGCATCGGAAACAGCCTTCACCGCTTCGTCCTGCCCGATCAGGCGCTGGCCAATTTCGTCTTCCAGACTGAGCAGTTTATCCTTCTCACTCTGGGTCATTTTATCTACCGGAATCCCCGTCCAACGGCTGACGATGTAGGCGATGTCGCTGGCGGTTACCTTATCGTTGGTAAAACGGTCGTCTTCGGGCAAGGCGGCCAGTTTTTCCTCGGCGACTTTCAACATTTGTTTCTGGTCCTCCAGTTCACCGTAGCGAATTTTGGCTACTTTTTCGTAGTCGCTGGCGCGTTCGGCGCGTTCGGCCTGCATTTCCAATTCTTCCATCTGTTTCTTGATGGCCTGAATGGTGTCGACGATCTCCTTTTCATTTTTCCAACGGGCCATCAAGGAATCGCGCTTTTGTTTGGCATTCGCGATGTTTTCTTCGATGATGTCCAGTTGTTTTTTGTTCTTCTCCCGTTTGATGGCCTCCCGCTCGATTTCGAGTTGGCGCACCTTGCGGTCCCACTCGTCGATTTCTTCGGGTAGTGAGTCCAGTTCCAAACGTAAACGCGCTGCGGCCTCGTCGATGAGGTCGATGGCCTTATCTGGCAACTGGCGGTCGGAGATGTAACGTTGGCTCAACTCGGCTGCTGCCACCAAGGCCTCGTCCATGATCTCGATCTTGTGGTACACCTCGTAGCGTTCCTGCAAACCGCGCAAGATGGAGATGGTGTCTTCTACACTTGGTTCATCGATGAGTACTTCCTGGAAGCGGCGTACCAGGGCCTTGTCTTTTTCGAAGTATTTTTGGTATTCGTCCAGCGTCGTGGCACCGATGGTGCGCAGTTCCCCCCGCGCCAGAGCTGGTTTGAGGATGTTGGCGGCGTCCATGGCACCATTGCCTCCACCGGCACCAATGAGGGTATGGATTTCATCCACAAACAGGATGATCGTGTCGTTGGAGTCGGTTACTTCTTGAATCACCCCTTTGAGGCGCTCTTCAAACTCCCCTTTGTATTTAGCCCCCGCAATCAGCGCGGCAATATCCAGCACGAAGATTTTTTTGCTTTGCAAACTTTCGGGTACATCGCCTTTCACGATGCGCCAGGCCAGACCTTCCACGATGGCGGTTTTACCTACCCCCGCTTCCCCGATGAGGATGGGGTTGTTCTTTTTGCGGCGGGAAAGGATGTGCAGTACGCGGCGAATTTCTTCATCGCGGCCTACAATGGGGTCAAGTTTGCCAGTTTCGGCGCGTTCGTTGAGGTTGACGGCGTATTTGGCCAGGGCGTTGTAGCTGTCATCCGAACTTTGGTCGGTCACTTTGCGGCCTTTGCGCAGTTCGGTGATGGCCCCACGCATCAGTTGTTCGTTGGCACCGAGTTCTTTGAGCAGTTTGGCACCGGAGTCTTCTCCTTGCAGGATGCCCATCAGCACCAGCTCCACGGAGATGTATTGGTCCCCGAATTCTTTGAGCAGGGCTTTGGCTCTGCTGAGGGATTTGTTGGCGTCGTTGGTCAAAAACTGTTTGTCGGAACCTTCTACCTTGGGATACTTGAGCACTGCCTCGTCCAACTTGCGGCGCAGCATGTCGAGGTTTACGTCGGATTTCCCGAGTAAAAAACCAACTACACTTTCGTCGGTTTCAAGGATACCCTTGATGAGGTGTACCGTATCCACCTGCTGCTGGTCCAATCCTGCTGCGATCTGCTGGGCTTTCAGGATGGATTCCTGCGCTTTTATGGTGAAATTTTCGTAGGTCATTTCGTTTTGTGCTTTTTATTTGGCTAATATCTGATGTTTTTGTCACTATCAGGTGTAATAGCAAAAGATTTGCCAAGGTGATTTTAGGAAAATTTGGCAGGAGGGAATGAAAAAATACGACAGAATGACGCAGGAACAAGACTTATTCCTTTTTTGGTAAAAAATCCCTAGCTTAGCTCCTCATTCAATACCGCCAAACCATGCAGACCACTCATACCTCCACCAAACAAGAATTATTAGAAAAACAGAAGCAATACCTCTGGCCCAATCACCTCCTCTACTACACCGAGCCGCTCCCACTTGAGCGTGGCGAAGGCTTACGCGTATGGGATGTGGAAGGCAAGGAATACCTCGATTTTTTTGGCGGCATCCTCACCACCAGTGTGGGCCACAATCGCCCGGAAATCGTAGAGGCCGTCAAAAATCAAACGGAGAAGATGATCCATTCTTCTACGCTTTATCCCAACGAAGCCCATGTCAATTTGGCGGAAAAAATGGCGCAAATCACGCCCGGCAAATTGCAGGTTTCTTTTTTCACTCCCTCGGGTACCGATGCGGATGAAACGGCGGTTTTTTTGGCCAAAATATATACGGGTCGTCAAGAAATTGTAGCGCTGCGGCACGGCTACAGCGGTCGCTCGGCCATTGGTATGACGCTGACCGGGCATAGCTCCTGGCGCTTGACGGGCGCGCAAGTACCCGGCATCACCCATGCGGTGAATCCTTACTGCTACCGCTGCCCTTACAAAATGACTTACCCTTCCTGTGGCGTGGCTTGTGCCCAGGACATTGAGGACGTGATCAGAACCACCACGAGTGGAAAAATCGCGGCCTTCATTGCCGAGCCGATTCAGGGTGTAGGCGGGTTCATCACCGCCCCGAAGGAATACTTCAAAATTGCCCAGGAGATTGTCAAACAATACGGCGGTTTGATGATCATTGATGAAGTGCAAACTGCCTTTGGCCGGACGGGCGACAAGTGGTTTGGCATCGAACATTATGACATTGAACCGGACGTGATCACCATGGCCAAAGGTATCGCCAATGGGTTCCCGCTGGGCAATACGATCACCACCATGGAAATTGCCCAAAGCACCGTGGAAGCGGGCCTCAGCCTGAGTACTTTTGGCGGCAATCCCGTAGCTTGTGCAGCATCTCTGGCCACCATGGAAGTATTGGAAAACCATGCCGATCCACAGCATGTAGGCCGGGTAGGTAGATTGTTGCGCGAAGGGCTGGAGCGTTTGCAGGAAAAATACCCTGTCATCGGCGATGTACGCGGGATGGGTTTGATGCAAGGTTTGGAACTGGTGAAAGACCGTCAAAGTAAAGAGCCTTCAACCGAGGCGACCCGTCAGTTGTTTGAAGCTACAAAGGAACTGGGCCTGCTGATTGGCAAGGGCGGCTTGTACGGCAACGTCATTCGCATCGCGCCACCATTGACAGCTCAGGAAGAGGATATTGCAGAAGCGCTGGATATTTTGGATCGGGCGTTTGCGAAAGTCAAAATCTAAAAAAGGGGTTCCAGGGTTCCTAAGTTCCAAAGTTCCAGGGTTTAGCCAACCCTGGAACTTTGGAACTTAGGAACCCTGGAACCTAAAGAAGATATGGAAAAGCATCAAAAACACGCCGCCATCACCCGCCCTGCCTACGGCCACTTTGCTCGCCAGGAATGGGCCTTCATCGGTGCGCCCTGTGGCGTGATCAAAAAACTGGCTTTTGCCCTGATCAATCGCCTGAAAGCCGATTACCAGCTAGGGTATGTGGATGCCGACCACGCAGGTGCAGATGCTGAAGTGGAGACTGGGCGCGATGCCCAAAGCGCCATGTCGCATGGTGCGCAGCAAGAGTACACTGATAAAATCAGCTTCCACCGCTTTGATCAGCAAGCAGCACTCAATCCCTTCTTTTTCCGCCAATATTTCAATGCACAGGATGCCGTGTTGGTCAATGGCAATCATTTTGAAGCCAAAAAGCAGATCGTTCTCATTGATCCCCGCAAGGAAGCTTCCCTGCAAAAAAAGCTAGATCGACTCAAGGATGTCGCCTGTATTGTGCTGACGGATGATACAACTGCTGTTTATCCCTTCTTGTTGGAGCATTTGGGAGGCGTTTTGCCGCCTGTATTCAAACTGGAGGATGAAGCGGGAATCGCAGATTTTTTACTGGAAGACCTACAAAAAAAACAAGCGCCGCTTTACGGACTCGTATTGGCGGGCGGGCGCAGCACCCGCATGGGGCAAGACAAAAGTTTAATCAATTACCACGGCAAAGCGCAACGCGAGTACATGGCCGACTTGCTGGAGCAGTGGTGCAGCTGCACCTTTATTTCTTGTAGGGGGGACCAGGTTGAAGAGATTGGCGGGGCATATTCGCCGATACCAGATACTTTTTTGGGCTTGGGGCCTTATGGCGCAATCCTGTCCGCTTTTCGGGAGCACCCGGATGCGGCTTGGCTGGTGGTGGCCTGTGATTTGCCCCATTTGGATGAACATACCCTGGAGCAATTGGTGGCGCAACGGAATCCTTCCAAAGTAGCGACTACTTTCCGCAGCCCTTTTGATCAGTTTCCGGAACCGCTGGTGACCATTTGGGAGCCGAGGAGTTATCCGGTTTTGTTGCAGTTTATGGCGCAAGGCTATACTTGTCCACGCAAGGTGTTGCTCAACGCACCCATTGAATTATTGGTAGCAGAAAAAGAAGAGGCCCTGGAGAATGTGAATAAACCGGAGGAGTTGGAGAAGGCTTTAGAGGCGATAAAAAAATAAGTGTTTATTTTGCCATGCTTAATGGGGCGTTTAAGAAGGAGGTTGGACACTCTCAGGAAGCAGATGTTCAACTGTTAATCCTCCGCCAACAAATTAAACTCATACGTCACCCTCACCAGCCCCGCCGTATTCTTCACATTCAATTTCCGCAACAAACTCTTCCGGTGTGAAATCACCGTGGTATCGCTGATGAACAATTTGGCGGCTATTTCCTCCGTGTTGCACTCGTCGATGATCAGGCGCAGGATCTCCTTTTCGCGGCGGGTGATTTTGGGGATGTACTGCGAGCGGGAAGGTTTTTTGGCCTGCATCCCTTCGAGGAGGCTATTGGTCACGGCTTTGCTGAAGTATTTTTCTCCTTGTTGAATACTTTGAATGGCGGTGACGAGCTCGTCCTTGCCAGCGTTTTTTAACACATAGCCATCGGCACCCGCTTTGACCATCTTGGTGATGAAGCCAGCTTCGCTGTGCATGGTCAGGCTAAGTACTTTTTTATCCGGGAAACGTTTTTTGATTTCCTGACAAACTTCAAAACCATTCATATCCGGCATGTTGATGTCCAGCAGGATAAGGTCGATCTCCGTGTGGTGCTTTTCCAGCGCCTCCAGGGCACCTTTGCCATTCAATGCTTGATGGACGATGCTGATACCCTCGGCTTTCTCCAGCAGCGCCATGATGCCATCAATCAGCACCTGGTGATCATCTACTACGAGGAGTTTAATGGTGTTTGGATTTTCCATACTAATCGTTTTTGGGTTCTAAAGGGATGTCCATAGTAAAAGTTGCACCAGCCTGCGGGGAAGATTCCACCTCCATTTTACCGCCCAATAAAGCTAAACGGGATTGGATACTTTGTAAACCAATCCCCGGATTCTGTAATTTTTCAGCAGGATCAAAACCTTGACCATCGTCTTCAACTACAATATTTAATGCCTCATCTTCAACGCTGAGTTGTACGATCAATTCACGGGCTTCGGCATGCCTTAAGGTATTTTTAACCAATTCCTGCACGATTCGGTAAACCGATATCGCCGTTTGATCATCAAAAGCATAATCCAGTCCGTAGGGAATAAAACTGACTTCGAGTCGTCCAGATCGATTGATGCCCTCGCATAAATCCTGTAACGCGTATTCCAGCCCGTATTGCTGTAAAATAGCTGGCATCAAGTTGTAAGAAATTTTACGAACTTCTGTGCAGGCCTCATCCAATAAACTGTCTGCCTTTTGGTACGCTTTGACGGAGTCAATGTCTGGTCTTTCATTTTGCACTGCATTGAATTGCAACTTCACGGTGGCCAACAAGGTACCCAATCCATCGTGCAACTCCTGGGCAATCCTTTTGCGCTCCTGCTCTTCCCCATTGATCATGGAGCGCAATTGCTCCGCCTCTCTTTGTTTTTCCAGGGCAGCCATCCGTTCGGCTTGCACCCGCTGTTCTACACTTGAGCGGTAGTTTTGAAACAACAAAAAAGCAATCAAAGCACCCGCCAACAGGGCTCCTCCCAAAAGGTAATTGAGCAGGTTTTTCTGACGCAACTCCGCCCGATTGCGCGCTATTTCGGTCTGTTGTAAACTGTCTCGCAGGGCAACATTGTCGAAACGGGCATTCATTTCGCTGATGATGCGGGTTTGTTCCAGGTTAAAAATGGAATCTTTTAAGTGTTGGTGGCGCTTGGCAAAAGTATAGGCAGCGTTGAAATTGCCCTGTAATGCATGGGCTCGGGCCAGATTGTCCCAAATGGCCAATAGTTGTTCGCGGCTGCCAGCAGTTTGCGCTTGTTCCGCACAAGGTTGCAAACTGCGCAAGGCTCCAGCGGCATCCTTCAGGTCAATTTGAATCCTGGCCATGTCCAAACGGGTCTCCACTTCGCCCAGGATTTCCCCGTTGCTGATTTTGGATTGCAGCGCTTTGCCAAAATAGGTTAGTGCTTTGCGGGAGGAGTCCACCTGCTGAAACAAAACCAGGGTGCGGCCAACTTCAAGGTCGTTGCCGATGCTGGAGAAGCCCTGTTGTGCTTTTTGATACCATTGTTGTGCATCTGCCCGCTTGCCAATTTGAGCTTGATTTTCACCCAAACAGCGTTGAATTTCCGCTGCTTTGAAGGTATTGTTTTTCATCAAGGCCAGCTTCAAACTGCGGTTGAGGTAGGCATTGGAACTTTGAAGTTGATTTTGCTGGCGGTAGGCCAACCCGAGGCTGTACAACAATTCCATTTGCTGCAAGGAGTCCCGAATCGACTCTGCCAATTTTAAAGCCTTAAGCCGATGAGCTTGAGCCTCGGGGTGATCACCAGTTTGTTGCAACAAATCCGCCAACTCCTGGTGGTCGCCGATCAAATTGTGTTGATCCTGGGTTTTAGCGCGTAGGGCAATCAGTTCTTCGAGGTAAACCTGCGCCTGAACGAGTGCCCCATCCTGATTTTTATAGTTGGTCGCCAATTGGGTGAGCAATTCAATCGCCAGGGTTTTGTCGGGCAATTGCTGGGCGAGATTTTTTCCTTTTTTTAAATAAAAATTGGCCTGGTTCAATTGGCCTTGCTGGCTGGATATTTTCGCCCACAGGTTGTAGGCATGAGCCAAAGTGGCCTGATCTTGGGCGGGATTCGCCTTTTTCTCCAAGTTAGCCAAGAGGGATTCGGCTTCCGGCCAACTGCCTTCAATAAAATGTACCTCTGCGTGTTTCAACCAGGCGAGTAGCAAGTGAGGGCGATCCGCACGGGATTGAGCCAAGTTTGCAGAGATTTCCAGTTGATCTTTGGCTCGGGCGTAGTCCCCGATGTAAAAACAGGATTCGGCCAGACCAAGTCCCGCATCGAGCTGCAATTGGTGCTGTCGCTTTAGTTTTGCTTGCTGAATGGCTTTGTTAAAAAACCATTGTGCTGAATCGGGCTGATCCTGTTCCAGGTAGGATTTTGCTTTCTTAATGAGTTCAGGTGTAGAAAGGGCCTGGGCAGGGCATAGCTTGGGCAAAACCGCCAGTAGCAGTGCAAAAAGCAGCATGTTTATCCGGGCTTCTGGTCGCATCTTGATCAAAAATACAAGGTTAAGGTAGTCCGCCAGGCATTGTAGCTGGTTTGATTGCTATTTTGAACGGATTGAAAGCAATAAGCACTGCGTAAGAGGATGAAATCTTTGATTTTAGCCCCCATTACCAAAGAATTGCGCAACACTGCCTGATCCCACTCATCCGAAAATTGTAGGGTTTCTATCCGCCATGCGGCATAAGTGCCCACCAAAAAAGGAAATTCATATTTGGTGTCCAGCCAGGCCGAAAAAGCATTGAAGTTTTGATTTTGGGTATAGCGTTCGCTCAATGGGTTGTAGTTGGGTGCTCGATAAAAACCAGCCGTCAATTCACCCGACCATTCAAAATGCCCGGTTCCGAGCACAAAATCGGTGCCGACCAGGGCTTGTTGATAGCCAGTCCGATCAATGAGCTGCTCATTCAAGGGGTGGTTTTGTAAAAATTTACCGAAACTGCCTGAAAAACCTTGCTTCCAAAAATACTTGGGTTGTAGCTTAAGGCGAGCCATCACGCCATAGTTGAGGGGGTCAAAATTGAAATTCCGGGGCAGATTGGGCGAAGCGGTAGTCAATGCGAATTCTAGTGAGCTCTTCCCAGGTTTGAGGTTCCAGCGCGCTTTCAGGCCATTGGAGTAGCCGTTGTAGTACTGGAGTGGAATGCCCCATTCGTTGCGGCCATTGATCGGGATTTGGGAGCCATTGCCGAGCCGGTCTACCTGCCCCACTTGTTCCGAAATATTGATAAAATAGCCGTAGGCGAGAGGAACATCCACGAAAGTGCGCGCAGTAGAGAGCTGCTGACTGGCGAACAAACCAAAGGGAGCAACAAAACGCCCGATGGTGAACAACCAAGGGCTTTCTTTAGGCGCCCATTGTACGTTGGCTTGGGCCAGGCGGACTTGATTGAATTTGAGCCCTTCGTCACGTTCCATTTGTAGGCGAAAATTGGCGCTCCATTGTGGGTTAAAACGGATTTTGGACAAGAGGTTCAATTCCAAAGGCCGTACCGCCCCGCTCTTGAGGTCTTTGTGTATTCCATTGAGGTAATAGTGGGAACTCATCCCACCTACCATATGCTCCAGGTCAGCAGTCCCGTTGATCTCAATTTGGGTTTTCTCCTGTGCCAACAGCTGTGTAAAACCAAGCGTAATTAAAAGCCCCAATCCGATGATGCGTTTCATACTTGCTGTTTAGGGTTTGACCAAGGCAAGGTTTTTAGTAAGCACACCACCACCTTTAATGGTGATCTTGTCTTCCACCATCCCCAAGCTAAAATGGTAGACCTGCACTCGGTAATTGCCGTCGGGCAAGCCATCTACTTCATAGTTCCCACTGGCATTGGCTTTGGTGAAATAGGGAGTATCCAGGCTTAAAATGGAGGCGTTCATGCCACAATGGATGTCGCATTTGAGATCGACTACGCCTATTTTTTCGATCAGTTGAGGCACTGATTTTCCGGGTTGTCGCCGTCCGATGTTGAAGGTAGCCTTAGGCGTCATGCTGAAGATGTTGTGTACTTCAGTATCGCTGTTCAAAAACTCTACTGAGCTGCCTTTGGTGATGGGCAAAACTTTGGGCACAAAGGTTTTTTCCATCTGATTCATAATGGCCCGAGGAGTAGTGCTCAATTCAGGCGTAAAATCAGTAGGGTGAAAACTGACCACGACATGCCGATTGGGGTGATTCTCCAAATCAATTTGTTTTTTTCGCGCACTGGCTGGCTCTTCTTCGCAGTATTTTTGGCTGCTGCCTCTTTTGAGTAGTGGTACATTTTCTGGAATTGCGATTTTGCCGACTACTTTACCTTTGTTGAATGGAACATCTGCTTTGGTGTGCAGCAACAGCATCGCAAAAAATAAAACAGAAAGGATTCGCATCATTGAGGGTTTTCGGGATGATTCAACAAATATACTCAACTTTCAAACAAGCACCAAGTGGCTAATATTTCACCACAAGAATTCGTTATCTTACGGCAAAACCAAAGTCTATGTTGCGCCATATCACGCTATTTTACCTTGTATTGGCTTCTTTTGGCGGGATAAACGCCCAAGCAAAAGACTATGCAGCCATAGACACCTACGCCCTAAATGCACCAGTAGAAGTTTGTCAAAGTCCCAACGCTTTGGCCCATTACCTCAAAGGTGCGGGAAAATTCAGTGAATGGGAGAAGGCCCGAGCCATCTACACCTGGATTACCCACAATATCCACTACAACCACAGCATCATCGAGCAAAACCTGCTGGGCACCCGCGAAAATACCCTGATGCAACAGGCCGAAAATGTGTTGGCTCAACGCAGTGGAGTGTGTGAAGGCTATGCCAATTTGTACAAAACACTGGCCAATTCAATGGGCCTCAGCGCTGAAATTGTCACCGGTAAAGTAAGGCGGGAAGATGGTCAAATCCCCGAAATTGGCCACGCCTGGGTCTCCATCAAAATTGGTGGCGAATGGTCGCTTAGCGATCCCACCTGGGGTGCCGGGTATTACGATCCAGATGCCGGTGTTCATTACCCACCTAATGACGATTTGTACTTTTTGGTGCCTCCTGCCGACATGATTCGCGATCACTATCCTTTCGACCCCATTTGGCAACTCAACCGTTACCCGATGACGCAGGCGCAATGGGAAAACTGGGATTTAAATTCCCCCGCGCCTAAAAATGCCAGTACACTCGCTTTCTTTTATGCGGATACCATTGCTCAGATGAGCATGTTGGACACCTTGCAACGCACCCTGCGCACCTGTTCGCGCATCTTGCGCTTCAATCCCAACGATGATTATGCATTGACTCAGTTGGGCTTAAAGATGTACGAGCAAGGTTTGGTTGCCCTGGTGGATATTTACGAAAGTTTGTTTGTACTGGAAAGTTCATCCAAGCAAACCATTGACACCCTGCGCTATAACCGTCAACTAGAATCCATTGAACAGTACTTTAGCCAGGCCTGGGCCTACTTGAGCGCAGTAAAAACCGATCGTTTGCAGGTGGTTCAGCAGCAAGTTCAGCCCCTGGAATACATGCAAGCCGAGCTGATTTTTGTACGGGGCCACATTCATTATACTTTATTGAGCCGTTACAGCCGCGAAAACTTCAATCAATTCAACAATACCAATCTTCAACTATTCCTGCGCCGCATCAACCAGGAATCTGAACAAGCGGGCACTTACTACCAGCAAGCGCTGGATTTGTATGCCCAGGATACTACCGACGCCATTGTGCAAAAACGCGCCGAGATCATTTTCTTTTGGGCCCGGAGCATGTACCTCAGTGCGATCAGCCACCTCAATGCCAGCGCGAACCGCAACAATGCCAATGAAGAAGCTTTAAATGCCAACCTTACTTTGATTTTGCGGGGCAAAAGCAACTTGCTCAATATGAAAAAGGCGCTGGATATGGGCAAGTCTGTAAGTGCTGGGCTTAGTGGGTTTAGCGAAATGGGCAAGGATTATCCACTACTATTGGCTAAATTGTTGGCCAATGAAAGCCTAACCCGTTACGACTTGGTCAATCAGCGTTATCGCCTGGTTTTTGACAATCCCCTCCCTTTTTTGAACAACAATTTTGGTACTGCCCTGGATGGCTATCGAGAAAGTGAACGCCGAGCCGTTGAAGGTTTAAAAGTGATCGGTGGCAGTAGCAACAACACGGAACGCCAAACCATTGTGCAATTCCTCAATGCCGGGGGAGGCTTGGCCAATGTACAAATAGGGGCTTATCAGGCGCAGGTGGCTTATAAATTGCACGAAAAGCTGGTCAAAAACCCCACTCTGGGCCCAAAAGATAAGTCTGAAGCCCTTTTGCGCATCCAACAAGCAAAAGCGGCTTACGTACGGGCTAAACCTTTTTTGGAACAATCGGGATCCAGCAGTCGCAATATGTTGAGTGACCTACAATCGCGGGAAAATAGGCTGGAAGAACTAAAAAAATGGTGGGACTTGCGATAAATCAACCATAAGCTTGATTGTTGTTCGTGTAGATATTATGGGAAAAGGTTTTATCTTAGGAACCGAAATGAAATGAAGGTTTCGGTTCCTTAATTTGAATTGAGCAAAATTTGTATCCATGTCGCCATTGTTATTTGACCTGAGTAAAAGTCCAAGCATTGCCAGCCAATTTGTGGCAGAAATGCGCAACATCAACACCCAAAACGATCGGATGCGTTTTCGGCGCAATATGGAGCGCATCGGCGAAATTTTGGCGTATGAACTGAGCAGGCATTTGCCCTATGATACCGTAGAAGTGGAAACACCAATGGGGATAGCGAATAGCAAAGTTGTAGCGAAACCCATCGTGCTGGCCACTATCCTGCGCGCAGGTTTGCCCTTACACCAGGGCCTGTTGAATTATTTTGACAGTGCCGAAAATGCATTTGTCTCTGCTTACCGCAAACACCATAAGGACGGTACTTTTGAGATCAAGCTGGAATATTTGTCCTGTCCCAATTTGGAGGGTAAAATCTTGGTGATTGCCGATCCGATGATGGCTACCGGAGCCTCAATGGTCATTGCTGCCAAGCAGTTGATGGAACATGGCACGCCAGCTGAATTGCATTTTGTGACGGCTATTGCTGCCGTGCCGGGGCTGGAGTATGTACGGAGGATGTATCCCAAGGCCGGGATTTGGATGGGGGCATTGGATGAGGAATTGACTGCGAAATCTTATATCGTGCCGGGTCTAGGCGATGCCGGGGATTTGGCGTATGGGGAGAAGACGCAGTTTTGATGGTCGTGAGGATGGACATCCCCACGACCATCCCCACGGCTAAAGCCATGGGTTGGATCTGTAGAGTGGCCTCCCACGGATAAATCCGTGGGTTGGCGTGGTACTTGCGGGAATGGAAGGCCAACACACCCACACACCCACACGATCACACTCACACTCAACCTTAAACACCCACCCTATCTTGCTGATCGATTTTCACAACCATCATTTGTCTTCTTCACCGGATGTTTTGAGCATACGCTCATTTCATCAGCGGGAGCAAGAGCCGTTTGAGCAATGGACAGGGCCTTGTTCGGTGGGTTTGCATCCCTGGTTTGTATCTGAGGTGGATTGGGTGCGGGATGAGCAGTGGGATTGGTTGACGAGGGCTGCCCGAGACAAAAAAGTGTTGTTGCTAGGCGAATGTGGTTTGGATAAATTGCAGGGGCCGGATTTGGCTGATCAGCAGTTTGTCTTTGAACATTGTTTGGCTTTGGCCGAGCAATTGCGAAAGCCAGTCGTCATTCATTGTGTACGTGCCTACGAGGAGCTCTTTGCTTCGGTTCGAAAAATAAAACCTACGGTTCCAATGATCATCCATGGCTATGCCCGCAAAGCTACAATCTTGAAGCCGCTATTGGATCAAGGTTTTTACGTTTCGTATGGTGCGGCCATTCTACCTCCGACCAGCGCCGCCGCCCAAAGTTTGGCACAAACCCCGCTGGAAAAGCTTTTTTTGGAAAGCGATGATAAAATGCTGCCAATTGCCGACCTTTACGCCCGCGCCGCCCAAATCAAGGGCCTGTCAATCCAGGAACTGGAAACCGCGCTGCAAAATAACTTAGAAACGGTTTTAAGGGAATCGAACAAATGAGCACAGACAATTGGCTGATCAGAACTGAATTGTTGATCGGGACGGAAAAAATTGAAAGTTTGCGCCAGGCCAATGTCTTGGTAGTCGGATTAGGCGGAGTGGGGAGTTTTGCTGCCGAGTTTTTATGCCGCGCCGGAGTGGGCAAGATGACCATTGTTGATGGCGATGTGGTCGATGTGAGCAACAAAAACCGCCAGTTGCCTGCGCTTGACTCTACCATTGGCCAACCCAAGGCAGAAGTGATGGCACAACGCATGTTGGACATCAATCCTGAGCTAGAACTAAGGGTAGTCCAGGCGTTTCAGCAACCCGATTTTATGGAAGAATTGGTCCGTGATAATTTTGATTATGTCCTGGATTGTATCGATAGTTTCCAACCCAAAATCAATCTATTGGTGCAATGTCTGGACGCCAAGGTAAACCTGATTAGCTCAATGGGGGCAGGTGGACGGGTGGATCCTTCCAAAGTAAAAATTGACGACGTTTTCCGTTCTTACAATTGCCCATTTGCTCAACAAACCCGCAAATTTTTGCGCCAGAGAGGCATCAAAAAGGGCTTTCCAGTCGTGTTTTCAAGCGAGCTTGTCATGCCCAATTCCCTGCAACTCACTTCAGGGAGTTCGTATAAAAAATCCTATTACGGCACCATTTCGTACCTGCCGGCACTGTTTGGTATCCACATGGCGAGTTATGTCATCCGGAAATTGAGCGGCCTGCTTTAATCTTCATCGGAATACCCTCCAAACAAGCGGCTGATGTTGAACCAACTTTGGAAGTAAGGACCAAAGTAGGGGATAATGGTACGGTAGCTTTGCACCGCTCCCATAAAACCAACCACCCACAAAAAGAAGCAGAGAATCAGGCCCAGTAGCCAGAGCAACCAACCGAGATAGGGGATGGTGCTCAAAAACAACAAAATTGCCAAGGTAAGGTAAATGCCTCCCGCCTGACGGAGGTGAAATGCTGGATACTCTTCTTTGCGCACAATGTGAATCACAAAAGCCAATACCCACCCAATCGGCGTGAGGTAAGCAAGCACACCCGCTAGAGCAGCTAGTGTAGTAATCGAATGACTTCGATGGTCCATGAACGATTGTATTTGGTGATTTCTGGGTTTTAGCACGCAAATATACCGGATATTTTGGAGTCCGATGCGCTAATGCGGTCAAGAATCTACAAAATAAAATTTTGCAACTTGCCTCCATTCAGAATTTACTCCCTAGAATGGCCTTTAAACCTAACCTAATGCCTAATTAAATAAGGAAGGCAGAATAAAACCTTTTTTCGATAAAAAAAAGACCTTGGTCGGATAAATGTTGATGTTAGTCGATAAAATAATGATTTTGGTCGATGCTAAATCGAGCGTCGGTCGACCATTTGGAATAGCCCGTTGTTTTTGTTGATCAGAAGGGGCCACCTTTGCGTTCTATTTAAGGATCTAAATTTACAAATCAGTCCTAGACCCAAATTTAATTTCAACAGCAATCCCTGATAACATGAACCGCAAAATCAAATTTGGATTTTCAACCCTGCTGGCAATGGCCATTTCTACGAATTTTGCCCTGGCTCAACAATCTAACCAACCAGAAAAACCAAATGCTTCCAGTGCTTCGGAAGAATACCAAACTTTGAAAAAAGATTGGGATAACTTTCAAGCCAAGGCTGAAGCCAAAGCGCTTGCCCCCGCTCAAAAACCAGCGCTGGCAAAAGAATACAATGGCTTGGTAGAGCGATTGGAGTACATCTGTGAAGGCATCAAACCTGAGCCAAGCAAAGCTCCGGTAAAAGTAGCTACATCCACTATGCCAAGTGACAAACCCAAAAAAGAACAAGTTTCAGCAATGAAATAAGGCTTCCTTTTCGGTTTTTTGCTCAGACCTGTTTGTCGGGCACAAAGATCATCCAAAAAGTCAATTCAACAGACTTCAATAATTTCCTGGTTTTTAATGATCTTTGTGCCCCAACCCAGGAATAAACTCCCGGGCTGATCACCAACTCATGCGCGAACGCCACCTCATTATTGCTGCCTTTGCCACGGTATACCTTGTGTGGGGCTCTACCTATTTGGTCAACTACCTGGCCATCCTCGAAATTCCACCTTTTTTGATGTCGGGCACTCGCTTCCTTACGGCGGGACTGCTATTGTTTGGCGTAGCCGCCTTACGTAAAATCCCCTTGCCTACCCTGGCACAATGGAAAAATGCAGCCTGGATTGGTCTGATGTTTATGGCGCTGGGCACTGGTTTGGTGGTGTGGGCCGAACAATGGGTGGACAGTGGCATGGCCGCGCTGTTGGTATCTTTTGAACCTTTGATTGTCGTGTTGCTTTTGTGGGTGATGCGGGGCAAAACCCCACAATTGCATAGCTTGTTGGGCGTTGCTTTGGGCGTAGTGGGCATGTTTTTGTTGGTCGGGCAGCCTCAAATCGCGACAGATCGCGACACCCTTATTGGCGTGGCCGTGATTGCGATGTCGCTGTTCGCCTGGGGTTATGCTTCAATTTACATCGGCCAGGCCAATTTACCCAATTCCAAAATGCAATCGGCAGGTATGCAAATGATCTGCGGCGGCATTTGGTTGCTGAGTATGAGTTTGATTTTTGGTGACTACAAGCAATTTGATTGGGAAAACCTGACTGCCCAGGGTATTTTTTCCTTCTTTTATCTGATTGTGATGGGCTCTCTGATTGCTTTTTCGGCCTTTAATTATTTGTTGACCAAAGTTTCGCCGGAAAAAGTAGCTACTACCAATTACGTAAACCCTGTCGTGGCCATGTTCCTTGGCTGGAGTTTGAACAACGAACAAGTGACCACCCGCTCCCTCATTGCTGCGGCAATTATGCTCACCGGTGTTTTTTTTATCAATGCAAACTTTGGGAAAAAGCAAGCTTAGCAACTGTTCATAAAATCTACTGTTTTTTACTTACACTTGTTATTCAAAACCTACCTACATGCACATCAGATACCAAGCACTGAGTGGCATTCTGCTGCTCATTTCCCTTAGCCTACAAGCTCAAATCCAATGCTGGACTACTCACCCAGCTACTCAACAATTTTTACAACAGTCCACCATTGCGGGCAGCCCTGCTCAGGGCAGCGAAACCTTGCCCACCATTTTTATTGATGGCCTCAAAACCTATCAATCCATGGATGGTTTTGGGTGTACGCTCACCGGGGGCAGCACCCAGCTGTTGGCAAAAATGAGTGCCGAAAAACGTACGGCCTTGCTCAAAGAACTATTTGATCCCAAAGCCCCTGGCAGCATCGGCATCAGCTACCTGCGCATCAGTGTGGGGGCTTCGGATTTGAGTGATCATGTTTTTTCCTACAATGATTTGCCGGAAGGGCAAACGGATCCATTGCTACAAAAATTCAGCCTGGAGCCCGAGCGCAAAGACTTTTTGCCGATGCTCAAAGAAATCCTGCGCGTCAACCCGGCCATCAAAATCATGGGCTCACCCTGGTCGCCGCCCACCTGGATGAAAACCAATGGCAATTCCAAAGGTGGCAGCCTCAAACCTGAATACTACGCAGCCTACGCCCTTTACCTGGTCAAATACATCAAGGCCATGCAAGCGGAGGGCATTGCCATCGACGCGCTCACCGTGCAAAATGAACCCCTGCATCCCGGCAACAACCCCTCTCTGCTAATGTACCCACACGAACAGGCCAGTTTTGTCAAAAACCATCTGGGCCCAGCTTTTGTCAAAAACGGCATCAAAACCAAAATCATCATCTACGACCACAATGCGGATCGCCCGGATTACCCCATTGCCATTTTGAATGATCCGGCGGCTAAAAAATTCATCGATGGATCGGCGTTTCACTTGTATGGCGGCCCCATTGATGCGCTATCGGAAGTACATGCGGCCCATCCCGATAAAAACCTCTACTTCACCGAGCAGTGGATCGGAGCGCCCGGCAACATGGAAGGTGACCTCAAATGGCACATCAAAAACCTGATGATTGGTGGGCCCCGCAATTGGGCCAAAACGGTGCTGGAATGGAATCTAGCTGCCGACCCCAATCAGGATCCGCATACTGATGGCGGATGTACGGAATGTTTGGGCGTGATTACCTTGGATCAGGAGCGAGTGACGCGCAATCCAGCTTATTACATCATTTCCCACGCGTCCAAATTTGTGAAGCCAGGGGCAAAGCGGATTTTTTCGAACAATACCCTGTCCCTGGCGAATGTGGCTTTTAAAAATCCGGATGGCAAAACGGCACTGCTGGTCGTGAATGACAGTGGGAAAGAAGAGACTTTCAGAGTGAATGCTGGTGCGAAGGGTTTTACACATACGCTGGCAGCAGGGGCAGTGGCGACGCTGGTGTGGTGATTTCGATCGATACCAAAGCGGCATTAATAGCAACGCGGACGACACGGATGACGCGGATTTTTATCCCGCCTACGGCGTGATAAGATAAATATAGCCACTAAGGCACAAAGCCACCAAGAAGCCATTTTCGGTTTAACCGACTTTGTGTCTTTGTGCCTTAGTGGCTAAAAAGCTTTGCCGTAGGCGAAGCAAAATCCGTGTAAATCCGCGTCATCCGTGTCGTCCGCGTTGCAATTAATGTCGCTTTTGTTTTTTACATAAAATGAGCACAAAAAACACCAAACGAAGCGTCGTCAACGTCCAACTTGGTGTCCTTTGTGCCCTCTTTGTTTTTTTCTTTGTGCTAAAAAAGTGTCGCTGTAGCAACTTACTTCATCCCCGGAATCCCCATCGGCTGTGCCACATTCCACTCCGGTGCCGGAGCAGCCTGCACCTTTGGATACACCTCATTCAGCGAATCCCCTTCGTACAACCTACCATTTTTCATGACGTACTTGATTGAATTGGTATTCCTGATGTTCTCCAGCGGGTTTTTGTCCAAAATGAGCAAATCGGCTAGTTTTCCAGTTTCCAGTGAACCCAGGTCTTTGCTCAGACCAATCGCCTGTGCGCCCAAAATGGTAGCCACCCGCAGTGCATCGTGGGTTTTCATGCCCCCGGATTGCACCGCCCACAACTCCCAGTGGTAACCCAAACCCTGCAACTGACCATGTGAGCCAATCCCGGCAATGCCTCCAGCTTCCACCAAGGCTTTGGCAAACTCGGCGTGACGGCGGAAAATGTGTTCCTCTGGCAAAAACCATCCTGGCCGACGCCGCGCTTTTTCATCCAATTCAGCTTTGGGTGTAAAGTGATTGAGCTTTTTGTCACCCACTACATTCTCCGTGGCATAGTAATAGTTTTCAGCCCAGGGGCCACCGTAAGCCACCAGCAAAGTAGGCGTATAGGCCATTTTGGATTCAGCCACCAATTTGACCACATCCTTGTAAATCGGGTAAATCGGGAAAGCGTGCTCATGCCCAGAGTAGCCATCCAACAATTGGCTCATGTTGAGTTTAAAATCCAGACCACCTTCCGTAGTTGGCATCAAGCCCTGCTCTTTAGCGGCCTGGATGACCCACTGGCGATGCTGGCGATTGCCAGTCAGGTACATTTTGATGGTCTTGGTGTTGTAGTACTCGGAGTATTGCTTGAGTACATTGCGGGTCTGCTCCATACTTTCCAAACGATAGGCCCAGTAACCAACACCAGGGCCGGTGGAATAAATCCGTGGGCCCAGGATTTGGCCACTTTCCACCATGTCGCCATAGGTGAGTACGTCGGTGGTGGCAGTTTGTGGGTCACGCGTAGTGGTTACGCCGTAAGCGAGGTTGGCATTGTACATCCAGGCCTGGCTTTTGTGTAAGCCCCAGTAAGGCCACATGTGTGCGTGGGTATCCACGAAGCCTGGAACGATGGTTTTGCCCGCCATGTCCATCACCTTGGCACCCGTTGGCGCTTTGATGGAGCCTGCTTTGCCCACCGACTTGATGCGGTTGTTTTCGATCAGGATGTCCCCTTTTTCAAATACCTCGGTGCCTTTCATGGTGATGATACGGGCATTGCGCAGCAAAACAACACCAGTGGGTACATCGCGAGGTACGGTCACTTTTACCCGAATTTCGCCGGCTTTGTAGTTCTTGTCTTCATCTTTTTTCTCGTCCTTTTTCTCTTCTGGTTTTTTGCCTTCGGCTTCAGCTTTGGCTTTTTCCTTTTCTTGCGCCTTCTTTTCAGCTTTCAGTTGATCCTCAACCAATTTGGCCTGAGCCAAATCATAGGAGAAATAAGCGTTGCCAATCGACCAGTTTACCCGTTTGGCGTCGGCAGTCCAGTGTGGGAATTGCCCGCCGATCGTGGTCAATTTACGGGCAGGGAATTGGGCACTTTCTGCTTTGGCTACTGAAATATTCGGCACTTCACCCCCGGTTTTGGGGACAGTTACCACGTAAATTTCGTTGTTGATTTGCACCAGCGCCTGTTCACCTTCGGGGGCCATGGTGATCATTTCTGCTTCGGATGGTTTAGGCGTTGGCTCCGTTTCGCTGTGCACCATCAGGCAATGGGTATGCCCCAATTCAGCCGGGTAAGTGGTGATGCCGCTCACTTTGAGGTGCACTTTTTCATCGGTACCGTCCCAACGAATGGACACCAAACCTTTGGTGCCGCTAAACAAATAAATGCGCTCATCAGCCTTCACAAAGTGCGGATTGCCCCGGCCATTGGCATTCTCAATACGGGTGATCTCGCCTCCATCGGCGCTGATCCATCCCAAATTGGCCGCTGCTCCGGCAAAGAAGGGGCTGTAGGCATCTTCAAAAACCTGGGAAGGCCCGTAGGTGAACACAATGCGCTTGGTTTTGACATCCCAGGCCAGGTCGGAGTAGATTGCTCCAGATCGGGTCAGTTTGGTAGGGGCACCACCAGTCACGTTAACTTTGTAAATATGCCCTTCCTTGTTTTCCCAGGTGACGTAGGCAATGCTGTTGCCATCGGGCGACCATACGGGCATGGCTTCGGTGAAGTTGGATGTAGTCAACCTCTTGGCCGTCCCCGCCGGGTAATCCATCACATACAATCGGTTGAGTACGGTAAAGGCCAGTTTTTTGCCATCAGGCGAAATTTTTGGATCGCGAATTTGATTGGCGATCATGGTTTTTTCGTCCGAGATCGGGAAGTCAAATTTTACCGCAGGGCCCATGCCAATTTCTGTATCCACTTCAAACGGAATGTTCGTGGCATCTCCACCATCGATGGGCAATTTCCAGATTTTGCCACCATAAGATGCGATGACGAATTTGCTGTCGGGTGTAAAAGACATCGCTGGATAAACCCCCAATGGAGCAATCGATTCCTGCTCATCGCGCTGAACCGGATAGGCCAGCCAGGCTTCTTCTCCGGTGAGCAGGTTGCGCTTCACCAGGCCAGTTTGTTCGTTGAAACGGGTGCCGTACACCAGCCACTTGCCATCGGTGGAAAGGGTAGGGGTGAAGGCGGAACCCACCCGTTCGGTGCGGGTTTCCACCTGGCCAGTTTCGCGGTCGTACGTAGCCAATTGGTATTGGGGCAGAATTGCATTGTAGTTCCAGGCTCCGGTACGACGGGAGAACCAGATGTAACGGCTGTCTTTGCCAAAAGCCTGTTCGATACACTTCAAGGTTTCGGGCGTTTTGATGAGTTGCGTGCCACCGCCGCCATCTTTGTGGAACATGAAGAGTTTCAGGTTGCGCCCACCTTTGGACACAATCAGGTAGTTGCCGTCGGGCGTCCATTC
>JAIXOO010000196.1 GCA_027486765.1 Saprospiraceae bacterium | reverse complement strand
TTTTCACTTTTCACTTTTCACTTTTCACTTTTCACTTTTCACTTTTCACTTTTCACTTTTCACTTTTCACTTTTCACTTTTCACTTTTCACTTTCTTACCGTAACAGATGTTTCGCAAAAATTGAATTCAAACGGTAGGAAAGACTTATTCCTCCGATTGCATACCAGTCACCATACTCGGGTTCAGCGGATAAACTTATTCCATCCAAATAATCGGTAAAAACAGCATTGAGCCCCACTTCAACGCCGATCAACAGTTGTTCACTCAAATCGTAGCGTATACCTCCTCCGAAGGGAACCGTAAAAAAATTGGTGATTCGGTTGTTGATGTCTTCGGCAATCAAAGAACTCATAGCACTGTTTTTTTCCAAGTTAAAATCATTTTTGGGGTTAATGAACGTTACCCCTGCTCCAACGTGGAAAAACGGACTAACGAACTTGGTGAATGTATTGCCTCCTCTTCTTCGATTGTGGTTTAAAAAATCATATTCCACCCGAGCACTTATTTCCGTTAATGGAGTTTTAAAACTGAAACCCCGGGCAATCCGATCTGTACCTATAAAGTTATTGTCATCACCTTTGAGGCTACTTTGGTTTATGCCAAAGCGAAAGCTCAAGTTCGTGTTGTAATACCAACGGTAATAGGCACCAATGGATAAGTTGCTAGCTTTGGGGTCAAAGTCTTGTTTCTTTACAATGTCACCCGCGTAATTGCTCACGCCCAGAAGTAGCCCCATTTCACTAGGAAATTTGGATTGAGCAATGGTGTAGGATGGGTTAAATCCAATCCAAATGAGGAGAAGAACATACAAAGTTGGTGTGTGATTTTTTCGCATGATTCATATGTTTAAAAAGGCTAGAAAAAAATGATGATTGCCCTACCTTTTCGCTAGTGGCAAGCAGGGCAATCACTTTATGGTTACACTGTAAACTATTTTGGAGTCGACGAATCATCATTTAGACGATCAGCCTTTTTCTCTCCAACGAAAAATCGCTGATCGAAAACAGATTGTAAACGATAGGAAAGGGTAATTCCTCCAACCGAGTACCAATCGTTGTACTCAGGATTCGCTGATTGGCTGATTCCATCAAGATAGTCATTGAAAACGGGGTTCAAGCCAAATTCGCCACCGATCGTCCAGCGCTCATTTAAATCGATTTTGATGCCACCACCGAATGGAATGGTGAACACAACAGAGCGTCGATTTTGTTCATCTTCAGCAATCAATGCATCATAACGAGCGCCCAGGTTTGGGTTAAAAAAAGTGTTCGTCTTGATGAGGCTCAAGCCTGCTCCTGCGTACAGATAGAGGCTGAATTTCTTTTGGAATCCATTGGCCACGCTCCAGCGCTTGTGATTCATGAAGTCATACTCTGTACGTGCTGTCAGCTCGGTTAAAGAGGTAGTAAAACTAAAGCCTCGTCCGATGCGGTCAGTTCCTTTCCAGTCCAAGTCACTGCCTTTGAGTTTTCCCTGGTTTAAGTTAAAGCGCCAACTTAGGTTATTGCTCGAATACAGGCGGTAGAAAGCTCCGAAATTGAAGCAGGAGGCGCTAAGGTCATAATGCCCATCTTTGACAACGTCGCCCGCATAATTGCTTACGCCCATCAATATTCCGACTTCACTAGGAAACCTGTAGGGATTGGCAAATGAAGTCTGGGCACTTAACGGAAGATAGGCTGCACATAGCAGCACAAAAATGCTAGAAAAGTAATACTGTTTCATGAGTATAATTTGTTAGGTAGAAAAATACAATGTGTGTAAGTGAAAATGATTTCTAGCATTGCGGAGGGAAAAATCCTAAATGGAGGGATAAAATTGTGTCTAGAATGAGAAGTAATAACTGTCCTGAAATATATCTGCCGCTAAATTACAATTTTTTATCATCAATGCAACACTATTTTATTTATTTTATTCGTTTAGGGTGGCATGAAAAAAGGGAATCTGATCATTGGCACCTTATTATTGTGTGCAAATTTTGCCATAGGCCAATCTTACAATACTGCATTGGGTTTGCGGATGGGCACCGAGTGGGGGCTCACCATGCGGCAGCGTTTTTATAAAAACTACGCAGCAGAGCTACTGCTTCAATCAAGTCTGCAAAGGGAAGAAACCCAGCTGACTGTTTTAGGACTTGTCCATAAACCAATATTGACCCGTCGTCTGAATTTCTATTACGGAGCAGGTTTTCACAAAGGTTGGGCGGATCAGCTGGAGGTGACTTACGAAGATCCCTGGGGTATCGACTTCATCGCTGGTTTGGAATTGACCATCGGCAAAATCAATTTAAGTTACGACTACAAACCCGCCATCAATCTGTCGGGGGGAGCAAAAACCTTCGACAGCCAGACGGGTATCAGTCTGCGCTACGTCATTTGGAAAAGAGATAAGTATCCTTGGGAACAAAATTCCAAGAAAAAGCGTAATAAGGGTAAAGGTGGCTTATTCGGAATCTTCAAGTAAATTTTTTTTCAAATAAACTTGACAATTTCCGAAGCAGTATATTATCTTTGCCCTGCTTTAGAAATAAGGCAAAACATGGTGATTGTAGCTCAGTTGGTTAGAGCACCAGATTGTGGTTCTGGGGGTCGCCGGTTCGAACCCGGTCATTCACCCACTCAAAAGAGTCAATGGTTTTTTAAGCCGTTGGCTCTTTTTTTTTGCTTGTCGATTTGTTAAACGACGAATTCTTCGAGTGACAAATGACGAATATGGAGCATTGCCACTGAATTTTGATGAGTGCTTCCAATTCGTCATTCGTCATTCGAAGAATTCGTCATTTTTATACAACAAGGCTAAGTAACATCACCCCGATCAATCCAACCACGCCCACAATTCCTTCCATAATGGTCCAGGTGCGGAAAGTTTGCCCCACCGTTAGCCCCATGTATTCTTTGAACATCCAGAATCCGGTATCGTTTACGTGTGAAAGCATCAGGCTACCTGCACCAATCGCCAAAACCATAAGCTCAGGAGACACATCAGTACCCGCCATCATCGGCTGAATGATTCCTGCCGCCATTAAACCTGCCACGGTTGCAGATCCCAGGGACACCCGAATGATTGTAGCAATCAACCATCCCAAGAATAGTGGAGAAAGCGCAATTCCTCCCATCAGTACGGTTAACTGATCACCAATGCCAGACTCAATCAATACCTGTTTGAAGGCCCCACCTCCACTGACAATCAACAGGATGGTCGCCACACTTTCAATGGCGGTGGAGGTCTTTTGCATGATTGCTCCAAAATTCTTTTGTTGACCAAGGATTGGGATCGCCAGAAAAACGCCTAAGATCATCGCCGTACTCGGGTCGCCAATAAAGCCTAAGACCTGCCGGATGGTACTTTCTTTTTCGAACACCAGATCACTAATGGTGGCGATTGCCATTAGCACGACTGGAATCAACGCAGCAATCAAACTTGGCCAAAACCCGGGTAAAGGTTTATCGCTGTTTTCACTTTCAGGAAATAGCTTGTCGGAGGGCTTGATGTCCATTCCCCGCAACAAACGTGGGAAAAGAATCCCGGAAAAGAAGATGGCTGGGATGGCCACAATCATCCCATAAATGATCACCAAACCCACATTTGCGCCAAATAAAGCCGCAATGCCTGAGGGCGCAGGGTGGGGCGGCAGGAAACCGTGGGTAACCGATAGTGAGGCCGACACAGGGATCACTACCTGGATCAAGGAGATACCCGTGCGGCGGGCAATGCTAAAAACCAAAGGCAACAATAAAATAAACCCGGCATTGTAAAACATTACAATACCGATTACAAATGCGCTTAGCGCCATCGAGATGCCTAGATACTTCATGCCGAAAGTATCAATCAAGCCCTGACTGATTCGTTTTACTGCACCCGTTTCGGACAAAATGATGGCGAGCAAGGCACCAAAGGCAATGATCAGGGTGAGCGATCCGAGGGTGTCGCCCATTCCTTTTTGAACGGCTTTGATTACCGCTACCGGAGCCATCTGGGCACTTAAACCCGCCAGAATGGAAACCAAAATGAGGGCGATAAAAGCGTTAAACTTGAATAAAGTGATGAGTAAAATCAGCAGCACTACGGCTGAAATCAATACGATCAGGAGCATGATGCGATGGGTTTTTGATGTAGGAAAGAGGCAAAATAGGCATTTATTTTAGAAAACAGGAAAGTTTACAAATGAAAAGAAGCCAGGGAAGTGCATCGCCTGGCTTCTTTTTAAGAACCATTAAAGGAAGTTTATCTAGGAATAAACCCTCAAACTTGTTCCACTCAATTCAGTTTTATATTGCGTTAATGCACGGGTTGCTGGGCCGCCAGTAACTGAACCAGATTCAGCGAACGTAGCGCCGTGATTGGGGCAATAAAAACGCTTGTTGTTGGCCTGATACTGCACAGTGGTTTGTTCGTGGGTACACGCAGCCGCAACCGCGATGTACGCTCCAGTGGTAGTGCGGCCAATGATTACTCCATTTTTTACCAGTGAACCACCGTTGCTATTGAGTGCGGAGTTGGCACTGTCGCTCAAGTTTAGGGTGAAATCCACATTGGAAGGAGTAACGCCTGATTCCTTAGAACAGGCACCCAGGCAACTGGCTACTACCAGGCTGCCGGCGGAAAACCCGAGTAAGTGCATGAATTCTTTACGGTCCATAATTGAATTTGGGTTAAATGTTAATGGATTATGATCAATAAGGAATAGGTTGGTTTCTAACTAACGAACGGATGGGCAATTGGTTTATACTTTAAAAGCAAAAAAAGGAAGGTTTGTACTCAGCAAGACTGAATAAAATAGTAACTCAAGCAAAGCAATGGGAGGAAATTATGAGATAAACATGGCCATTTGTTGCTGAATCTCCATAGCCGCAGCTCTAGCCTTGTCAGCAAAATCAAGCCCAGCACCTGCATAGATGATGCCGCGAGAGGCGTTGATCAACAAACCAATATCATCATTTAAGCCAGATTGACACAAGGCTTCGAGATCGCCACCCTGGGCACCGACACCGGGCACCAGTAAAAAATGATCAGGTGCAATGCGGCGAATGTCGGCAAATTTATCGGGATGGGTAGCGCCGATGACAAACATGAGGTTTTCGGGAGTTCCCCAGGTCATGGCTTTGCGCATCACTTTTTCGTACAAGGGCATAGCTTGATCCTGAACGCCCATTTGAAAATCTGAACTGCCTTCATTGGACGTTAGTGCCAATAAAATGACCCATTTATTGGGGAAATCTAAGAAGGGTTGCACGGAATCGGCACCCATATAAGGGGCAACTGTTACAGAGTCAAAGGTATAGGTTTCAAAAAAAGTTTGGGCGTATAACCGTGAGGTATTGCCAATATCACCCCGCTTGGCATCGGCAATCGTGAAGTGATCCTGGCCAATATAAGTTATGGTCTTTTGCAAGGAAAGCCAACCTTGAGGCCCACGGGCTTCATAAAAAGCCAAATTGGGTTTATAGGCTACACACAAGTCGCGGGTAGCATCGATGATGGCCTTGTTGAATTCAAAGATCGGATCTTCAGTTTCCAACAAATGTGCTGGAATTTTGCTCCACTCCGTGTCCAATCCTACGCACAAAAATGATTTTTTGTCGCGGATTTGGGCAATTAATGCTGCTCTGTTCATGCTGTCAAAACTTACAATACTATACCGTTCACTGCTTCTACGCCAGTGATTTCAGGTACTTTTACTCTGATGGCTTGTTCAATGCCCGCCCGCATGGTCATGATCGACATGTTGCAGTTTTCGCAATTGCCCATCCATTTGATTTTGACGATCTTGTCGTCAGTAACGTCCACAACTTCCACGTTGCCACCATCTACGGCAAGGTGGGGGCGCACGTCGTTGAGCGCGGAATCGATACGGGCGATTAATTCGGATTTTTCCATGTTGTTTATGCGTCGTCACCAGTTCCCACGAATAAATTCGTGGGCTGTGCCGTATTTTGTGCCTCCCACGGCTAAAGCCATGGGTTGGCTGGTTATATTCAAAATTTTTTGGGTTGGCGTAATCACACCCACATCACCCACGAATGAATTCGTGGGCTGGGTTCTATCTTGTGCCTCCCACGGCTAAAGCCATGGGTTGGCTACACTTGCTTTTCGCTTTTCGCTATTCGCTATTCACTTTTAGCTCATCTTCACCACCTGCGTTGGCTCCATCGTTTCATTCCGAATGGCCACTTGGCGGGCAACGTTTTTGGCCAGGTTCAAAAAAGCTTCGCGTGAAATGGGATCTTCTTCGTCAAGAATAATGGGACGACCGCCGTCACCTGCTTCCCGAATGCCTTGCACCAGAGGGATTTGCCCCAGGAGCACCGTATTGTTGATGACCGCCAACTTTTTGCCACCACCCTGACCGAAGATCAGGTACTTGTGGTCGGGCAATTCCTTGGGGGTAAACCAGGACATGTTTTCCACCACCCCCAAAATAGGCACCGCTACTCCTGGAAGTTGGAACATATTGGCCGCTTTTACGGCGTCGATGATGGCCACTTCTTGGGGAGTTGTCACGATGACCGAACCGGTAACGGGCACCGTTTGTACCAAGGTAAGCTGCACATCACCCGTGCCGGGAGGCAGGTCAACTACCAGGTAGTCCAACTCCGGCCAGAGGCAATCGTTGAAAAACTGTTTGATGATGCCCGCCAAACGAGGGCCACGCAGGACCACCGCTTGTTCTGGTTCAATGATGAACCCAATCGACATCAGGGCAATCCCGTAAGCTTCCAGGGGAACCATCTTGGGTTGGCCGTACACGTCGCGTACCTTGGGCCGCTGGCCTTGCAAACCAAACATGGTCGGAACCGAAGGGCCGTAGATGTCGGCATCCACCAAACCTACTCTTGCCCCCAGCATCTTTAAACCCAGCGCCAAATTGGCGGCAACTGTTGATTTTCCGACGCCACCTTTACCAGAAGCTACCGCGATGACATTGCGCACCTGCGGCAGACTACTGGGCGCTTGTTTCGTCTCGGTTGCCCGCGACATCATGTGAACGTGCACATTGACCCCAGGGTACACTTCAGCTATCGCCGCTTGACAGGCAAAATTGAGCTCAGACTTGTGTTGGGCATTGATGGACGCCAGTTCGAGGGTAAAACTGATGGAATCCCCCTCGACCGCCAAATCACGGACCATATTGGCTGTAATCAAATCCTGACCGGTAACCGGGTCACTTACTTTGGCCAAAGCCCTGACAACAGTGGATGTATCTATCGACATTTCTTGAAACGCATTAACGAACACAAAAGTAAAACAATCTACGTCAAAAAAGAGTTTTTGAAATACTCTTTCCCACTTGCGCTTTGCACATTACCTTTGCACACCATGAGAGTTCACCGCGACCTTAACGAACTGCCAGACTTCAGCAACGCCGTAATTACCATTGGTTCTTTCGATGGCGTGCACGAGGGGCACCAGAGCATTATTGAGCAAGTAAAGCAAATTGCCTCACAGCAGAAGGGCGAAAGTGTTGTCATCACTTTTCATCCTCATCCCCGTTCTATTGTATTTCCGAAAGATACTTCGTTGCGCCTGATCACCACTACGGAGGAAAAGATCAGTCTATTTGAACGTTACGGGATAGACCATTTGGTCGTCGTTCCGTTCACCGTGGAGTTCTCCCAACTGAGTGCGGATGAGTACATTGAGAAGTTTTTGGTGGAAAAATTCCATCCCAAATGCATCGTCATTGGGTACGATCACCGCTTTGGATTGAGCCGACAGGGCGACATCAACTACCTACGCTGGCATAGCCAACGCTTTGGATACGAAGTGATTGAGATTGAGCCACGCCAGGTGGACGACATGACGGTGAGTTCTACCAAAATCCGCAACGCGCTGGAGAATTGTGCTGTAAAAACAGCGGCGCAGTTGATGGGGCATTACTTTCCGCTCTTGGGAACCGTAGTGAAAGGCCAACAAATTGGCCGGACCATTGGCTTTCCCACCGCCAATATTGAAGTCAACGACCGCTTCAAATTGATCCCACCAGACGGTATTTATGCCGTGAAACTCTGGATCAATGGCACTGACCACCGGGGGATGTTGTACATCGGTACCCGTCCCACTTTGCCACAATACCACAATCGGACCATCGAAGTCAATATTTTTGATTTTGATCAGGACATTTACGACCAAAAAGTTACGCTGGAACTGGTTGATTTTATCCGCCATGATCAGAAATTTGATCATTTGATCGAGCTAACCAAACAGTTGGAAAAAGATCGGATTGCCGTAGAAAAGGTACTTCTGGCGGCGAGTGATGATGATTTTTTGCCCCTGGATCATTTTCCCAAGGTGGCAGTGGTAATCCTGAATTACAATGGCCGGGATTATTTGGAGCGCTTTCTGCCTACTTTGTTCAGAAGTACCTATCCCAATCTGGAGCTGATCATTGCCGATAATGCTTCAACGGATGATTCCATCGAGTTTTTGGAGGAGTATTATCCGCAGTTGCGTCTGATTGAGCTGCCCGAAAACTATGGTTACGCAGGCGGTTACAACGAAGCGCTGCGCCAGGTGAGTGGGGTAGATTATTATGTGCTGCTCAATTCCGACATTGAAGTTTCTCCCAACTGGATTGAGCCAATCATTCAAATCATGGAGAAAGACCAAAATATTGGCGCTGCCCAGCCCAAAATTTTGTCTTTTGGCCAAAGAGATACCTTTGAATATGCCGGAGCTGCGGGTGGCTGGTTGGATACCCTAGGTTATCCTTTTTGTCGGGGCCGGATTTTTGCCCATACCGAAAAAGACCAGGGGCAGTACAATACGACTCAGGAGATTTTTTGGGCCACTGGAGCTGCCATGTTCATTCGGGCCGAATTGTTTCACAAAATCGGCGGTTTCGACGCGGATTATTTTGCGCATGCTGAAGAAATTGACCTTTGTTGGCGGCTGAAAAGGGCAGGCTACAAAATTGTGGTACGCCCACAATCGGTGGTTTACCACGTGGGTGGTGGAACCCTTTCCTACAACACGCCCCGCAAAACCTACCTCAATTTTCGCAATACCCTTTTTACCATCTACAAAAACGAAACTTTTGGTAAATTGCTCTGGCTCTTGCCTTTGCGCCTGGTTATGGATGGCTTGGCGGCAGTTTTATTTTTGTCGCAGGGCCGCCTGGATCACATTCGTGCCATTGTGCAGGCGCATTGGAGTTTTTTTCCACAATTAAAAGCATTGCGCCACAAACGCCGGGAAGCAGCCCAACGGGTAGCCGCTTGTCGCATTCAGGCCGAAAACACGCAGGGGCGTTATAGTCGATCCATTGCCATGGACTATTATGGTCGCCGTAAACGCCACTTTAACCAATTATGAAAGCAAATCCACTAAAGATTATTTTTGTTGACGAGCACATCATCGTGTGCGAAAAACCCTCCGGGATGTTGAGCATTCCCGATCGTTTTGATCAGACCAAGCCCAATGTGTACCACGAGTTGGAGGCCGAGTTTGGACAAGTGTGGATTGTACACCGCATTGACCGCGAAACGAGTGGCATTTTGGTTTTTGCCCGCAATGAAGATGCCCACCGGGCGCTCAACCAACAGTTTTTGGACCGCACCGTGGAAAAAATATACCTGGCCCTGGTAGAAGGCCGCCCAGCGCCACCGACTGGAGAAATCAACAAGGCCATTGCCCCACACCCCAGTATTTTGGGCAAAATGATCGCCAGTGGCAAGGGAAAATCGGCGCTGACTTACTACAAAGTGGTGGATACCTACAAAGCTTATTCACTGGTAGAAGCGGACATCAAAACGGGGCGCACGCACCAAATCCGGGTCCACTTTGCTACCATCGGCCACCCATTGGCAGTTGACCCCATGTACGGAAAGCGGGGTGAATTTTTTCTTTCTGAGATCAAAACCCGCAAATTCAACTTGAAAAAAACTCAGGAGGAGGAGCGTCCGCTGGTCAGCCGGCTGACTTTACATGCGCACAAGTTGACCCTGGATCACCCGGCTACGGGGGAAAGAATGGTGTTTACTTGTGAATTGCCGAAGGATTTTCGGGCGCTGTTGAGTCAGTTGGATAAGTGGGGAAGGTAGCTATACTTGATATTCGTTGAGAATAGTTTTACTTTTGTAATCAAGTCATTTCCCAATGGATAAAATAAAGCAGTACGAAAAGGCAATTCTGAGCATCCTTGAAGAATATGCCAAAATCAAATACGCCAATGTCAAAGGAGGCAATGAAATCATTGCGGATAAAGAAAACCATCGGTATCAAGTGGTGACCATTGGTTGGGATGGAGATGTTTTTGTACACGATTGCCCGATGCATTTTGACATCATTGATGGGAAAATTTGGGTTCAGCAAAACATGACCGAATGGGAGGTTGGGGAGATGTTGGAAGAGCAAGGGGTACCCAAGAGTGATATTGTCCCAGGCTTTTTGCCTCCTGATTTGCGAGCGTACTCTAAATATGCGACAGCATAGTTTGTTTTATGTCAAGTAACGAAACCAAGCTGACCAGCCTCGGCCTCAGCCTCCTCGCTGGACTATTCTTCCTGCCATTTTTAGGAGGCGTTCACCTCTTTGACTGGGATGAAATCAACTTTGCGGAAATCAGTCGGGAAATGCTGATTT
>JAIXOO010000295.1 GCA_027486765.1 Saprospiraceae bacterium | reverse complement strand
TGCAATCCCTCTTCCCCACATTCATAACCCAGCCCACTTTGTTTCCAACCACCAAATGGTGCCTCGGTCGCATGCGCCGCCCATTCATTGATGCCAACAATGCCAAATTCAAGGGCTTCGGATACTTTGATGGAAGTGCGCAAGTCGTTGGTCCAGAGGTAGCTGGCCAGGCCATATTCGGTATCATTGGCCAGGGCGATGGCTTCGTCGGTATTCGCAAAAGGCGTAATCCCCATCACTGGCCCAAAGACCTCTTTGCGAAAAACATCCTGCTCAGGAGTAACTTCGGATAAAACTGTGGGGGTGTAAAAATACCCTTTGGGCAAGTGAGCCGGGCGTTGCCCTCCGGTATTCAATCGCGCACCTTGAGCGATGCTGTTGTTCACAATTTGTTCCACCTGCTCGCGTTGGCGGGCATTGATCAGGGGGCCAATTTGGGTGCCTTCATCCTGGCTATTGCCCACTTTGAGCTCAGCCATGTAGTGACTGACCCGTTCGACAAAACTGGCATATATTTCCTCGTGCACCAAAAAACGCTGCGGCGACACACAGACCTGGCCACAATTACGGGTTTTGGCGATCGCTGCACTCTTTGCCACCGCTTCCACATTGACATCGGGAAAAATAAGACAGGGCGCGTTGCCACCCAGTTCCAGAGACAATTTGGTATTGGTTTTTGCCGCGCCTTCCAGCAAGATTTTACCCACCCGTGTACTGCCCACAAAGTGAATTTTGCGCACTTCTGGCCGAGCCAGTAAGGTTTCACCAATGGCGGCTGCGTCGCCCAACACCAGATTGGCGACTCCAGCAGGCAATCCAGCCTCCACCAACAATTCCATCAGAGCCATTGCGGTGAGGGGCGTGTATTCGCTTGGCTTGGCCACAATGGTGCAACCTGCCGCGATTGCGGCCGCCCAGACCCGACACAGGTTCCACACCGGAAAATTCCAGGCCGTCACAATGCCTACAACGCCCACTGGCTGGCTGATAACCGACATGCGTTTGTTGTTGCGGCTCGCCGGGATCACCCGCCCGTAGTTGCGTTTGGCTTCTTCAGCGTACCATTCAAAAAACTGTGCAGCAACCACCCATTCACCATTGGCTTCCAGCATGGGTTTGCCAGCCTCGGCAATGGTCAATTGGGCCAGTTCTTTGCTGCGGGCGCGCATCAGGTCGGCGACTTTTTTCAAGATATCGGCGCGTTGCCAGGCATTGGTGTTTTTCCAAGCTGGAAATGCAGCTACCGCCGCATCGATTGCCACCTGAACATCCGCCACTCCACCAAAGGGGACGGTAGCGATGGTTTGTTCAGTAGCGGGGTTGATGACTGGCCAGGTGCCACCGTTGAGGGCGTCGAGCCAGGCGCCGTTGATGTAGTTTTTTTGCATGGTCAAAAGTTCCAGGGTTCCTTGGTTCCAAAGTTCCAGGGTTCAGTCGGTCACTGAGCGAAGTCGAAGTGCCGACTGAACCCCGGAACTTTGGAACCAAGGAACCTACATTAACTTTAACAGTTCTTCTTTCATGATTTCCAAACCCTGCTTCAACATGGGCTGACTGATCACCAAAGGGCAAAGCACCCGAATGACGTTGCCGTACACTCCAGCACTGATCAAAAAGAGGCCACGGGCAGCACAGGCAGCAACCAGGTTTTTGGTCATATCCGCATCAGGCAAATTCGGATTCTGATCTTTGACCAACTCAATGGCCACCATCGCCCCCAACCCCCGCACTTCGCCAATGGCCGGGCATTCTTTTTTGAGTTTGGTAAAAAAATTCAGCAAGGTTTTGCCCACTTGTTCTCCTTTGCGGTTGATGTCGATTTGTTGCATGTATTCGATGGTCGCTAACGCACCTGCACAAGCCACTGGATTGCCTGCGTAAGTACCACCGAGGGTGCCGGGCAAGGCTTTGTCCATTACTTCCGCTTTGCCCATCACCGCCGCGATGGGAATGCCTGATCCCATTGATTTGGCCCAGGTTGAAATATCGGGAATAACGCCGTAGTGCTCGTAAGCTGCCCATTTGCCTGTGCGCCCAAAGCCCGATTGGACTTCGTCCAGAATGAGTAGCATGCCGTGTTGGGTACAAAGCTCGCGCAAACCTTGTAGGTACCGGGGTGGCATCACATAAAAACCACCTTCACCTTGCACGGGCTCCACGATAACTGCAGCCACGTTATCGGGGGCAACTACGGTACTCAAGTATTTTTTAAAATTCTCCAACTCTTGTTCCACAAAAGCATGGAAATTTTGCCCATGCCCATTGTGGTAATAATCCGGGAAAGGCAGACGGTAAACCTCGGGAGCAAAAGGGCCACAGCCCGTTTTGTAACTCACCTTGGAAGTCAAACTCATGCCCATAAGCGTACGCCCGTGAAAACCTCCGGTGTAACAAATGATGCCTTGCCGCCCAGTAGCCTGGCGGGCAATTTTCACTGCGTTTTCTACTGCTTCGGCCCCTGTGCTGACAAACATAACTTTGGTGGCATCTCCGTGCGGCAATATCTTCACCAATTTTTCGGCCAGTAGCACATAAGGTTCGTGGGTGAGCACATTAAAAAAGGTATGCATCAAAGTCTGGGCCTGCTTGGCAATCGCCCGGCTGACCGGAGTAGGGCAATGCCCGGCATTGAGCACGCCGATGCCTCCGCTGAAATCAATGTAAGTTCTCCCCTCGGCATCGGTGAAAGTGGCACCTTTGGCAGAGACCGCGTTGAGTGTAGATGTAGTGAACATCGCCTTGGGCAGTACCCGGTTGCGGCGCTCCATTAACTCTTTGGATGTCATTTGTTTTGATTCTAGTTGAGGGAGGTTGAGAAAGGTAGAGAAAGGTAGAGAAAGGTAGAGGCTGCCGCAGCGATTTTGACAAGGACGATGTCCAAGTCGCTGCGGCAGCCTCAACCTTCTCAACCTCCCTCAACCTTCTCAACCATTAATATAATGCGTTTTTACCACACAAAAATCCTTGATTCCCGCCTCCGACAACTCCCGGCCATAACCCGATTTTTTCACTCCACCGATAGGTAAACGGGAGTCGGAACGCACCACCGCATTGACAAAAACGCTGCCGACTTCCAGCTGGCGGGCCAGGGTTTTAGCCTTGTCCAAATCCTGGGTCCAGATCGCGGCGCTCAAGCCATAGCGGGATTGATTCGCCAGTTTGATCGCTTCTTGTTCCGAAGAGATGGTGGTAATGGCAGCCAATGGGCCAAAGGTTTCTTCTCGAAAAGCCACTGAATCGGGCTGAACATTGTCCAGCAAAGTGGGTTGAAAGTTACAGCCGTCGCGTTGGCCACCACAAAGCAGGGTTGCTCCTTGGGCCAGGGCTTTTTGGAGTTGACGCTCCAAGGTTTCAGCCAAATCCAGGCGGGCCAGTGGGCCAAGTTGCGTGGCTGGGTCGAGTGGATCACCTTGTTTTAGGTTTTGAATCAGGTGTAACACCTTTTCAGTAAAGGCCGCTTTTACATCCTGATGCACCAAAAAACGTTTGGCGGCGATACACACCTGTCCGGCATTCATCATCCGCGATTGTACGGCTGCGGCTGCGGCTTTGTCCAAGTCAGCATCGGGAAGCACAATCAGTGCATCGTTGCCCCCGAGTTCCAGCACTGTTTTTTTGATGTGGCTACCGGCCAAGGCCGCCAAAGATGCCCCGGCGCGTTCACTCCCGGTGAGGGTGATCATGCCGATGCGGTCGTCGGCAACAAGGCCTTGTATTGCGTCAACATCGGCAATCAGGGTTTGGAATACGCCTTCTGGAAAACCCGCTGCGCGGAAAGCGGTTTCGATGGCCAGGGCGCAGCCGAACACATTCGGCGCGTGTTTGAGTAGTGTGACATTGCCGGCCATCAAAGCCGGAACGGAGTAGCGAAAAACTTGCCAAAATGGAAAATTCCAGGGCATGATGGCCAGGACGATGCCGACTGGCTCGTAGCTGACCCCACTTTCCTGGGCATCGGTGGGGATGTTTTCGGCTTGTAGCAAGGTCTCGGCGTGTTGGGCGTAGTAGCTGCATTGTGCGGCACATTTTTCGATTTCGCCGAGGGCTTCTGGCAGGATTTTACCCATTTCCTGGGTCATGAGCAGGGCCAATTCGGCTTTGTGCTCACGTAGGTATTGGGCCAGGTGCTCGAAGCAAGTGGCTCTATCGCTAAAGCTGCGGGCAGCCCAATCACGTTGGGCCATTTGGGCCCATTCGAGTTTGACTTCGATTTGGATGGCGCTGGCTTCCATGTATTCTCCTACGATTTCCTGGGTGTAGGGGTTGAGGGATTTGAAGAATTTTGGCATTGGTTTGTTTTTCTCCCAAACCCCCACGAATGAATTCGTGGGTTGGGGCGGTTTTGTGGCCTCCCACGGATAAATCCGTGGGTTGGCGAAATTCTTAGAGGAATGAAAGACCCACACACACACTTTCACACGGTCACACCCACACCCATTCTTGCCCACACTTTCACACTCTAACTCACACCCGTTCTCCCCCACTTATAGACTTTGAGGTACATGTTGATCTCGTATTTGCGCACGTGGTTGATTTTATCCATGTTGTTGCGCAGGATTTCCATGAGGTGGGAGTTGTCGCGGCACATGACGTTGATTTCCAGTTGAAAATCACCGGTGCGTAGCGCCAAAAAACTCACCTCGGGGAGGGCCATTAATTCCTGGGCTACCCGCTCGACATTTGCTACGGTGTCTACCTGTACATTGATGGCGGCGTAGGCGTTGAGGCCAATCCGTTCGGGTTCAACCCGGCCGATGATCACGAGGATGCCGCAGTCGACCAGGTTCATGTACCGCTTGGAGATGGTGCTGACGGCCATGCCCAGTTCTTTTGCCAAATCAGAAAAAGATTTTCGACCGTCATTTTGCAGGGTTTGCAAAATCAGATGGTCAATTTCGTCTGGTTGGTAATCGTTTGTATTGGTGGTTTCCAAAGTGGGTTGTATTATTGAAGTAAAAATAGAGATTCATTTGAAACAAGGAAGGGAGAAGAAAAAAATATTTTGATTTTTTAGTCGAAAATCGAATTATTTTTGAACGTTCCGTTTCTTTTAGCAAAAAATGCCTATGTCTACGCTTTGGATGTTCAGCTTGTTGTTTGGTAGTGTGGGACTTATCGTGTGGTGTACCGCACGTTGGCGGATGAATCCCTTTCTGGTGTTGTTTTTGATCGCTTTACTACTGGGATTGGTTTCAGGAATGCCATTGGACAAAATAGTGGATACCCTCAAAGAAGGTTTTGGCGAGACCATGAAAAAAATTGGACTGGTCATCATTCTCGGTACAGTGCTGGGCGTGTTGCTGGAACGCAGTGGTGCCACCTTGCGCATGGCGAATTACATTCTGGGAAAGGTGGGCGAAAACCGGGCACCTGCTGCACTTTCAATCACCGGTTTTTTGGTGGGTTTGCCCATCTTTTGTGATTCGGGTTTCATCATTCTCAATGGTTTGAAACAATCGCTGGTTCGGCGTACCAATTTCGGGATGCCGCTGATGACTTTGTGTTTGGCTACCTCACTATACGGGGTGCATTGTCTGGTGCCACCTCATCCGGGGATTGCTGCAGCTGGTGCTACCCTGGGGGCCGATTTGGGTATGGTGATGTTGTTGGGCATTGGCATTTCTATTCCACTGACGCTATTGGGTTATTTTTGGGCTTTGCGTTTTGGGCCGAAGGTGACTGAGACAGAGTTGTCCAAGGAAGTGGACCCAGTTGCCAGTGAATCTCGACAACTGCCCTCAGTATGGCGCTCTTTTTTGCCCGTAGTATTGCCCATTTTTTTGATTGGGCTCAAGTCTTTGGCGTTTTTAGGGATTGCTGTAGATGCCCCCAAAAGTGGGTGGTTGAAGTTCCTGAGTTTGATCGGTGACCCAATTATTGCCTTGTTGTGTGCGATTGGGCTGGCGGTATTGCTGCTGCCCAGAGCGAATGACCGCAAGTCAATTCAAAAATGGTTTGGCGAGGGGGTAGAAAAGGCGGGGCCAATTCTGGCGATTATTGCAGGCGGCGGTACATTTGGGGCCATGCTCAAAGCGACGGATGTGAGTACTGCCCTGGCTGCGAGTATTGAGCAATGGCATTTGGGCTTGTTTTTCCCATTCTTGGTAGCCTTGGTTTTAAAAACGGCGCAGGGCTCATCCACTGTAGCGGCGATTACGGCAGCGAGTATTGTAGCGCCACTATTGCCGGGGCTGGGTTTGGATAGTGAGTGGGGTCGAACATTGGCGGTACTTTCGCTGGGTGCTGGGTCGATGGTGATTTCGCATGCCAATGATGCGTATTTTTGGGTGATTTCGACGTTTTCAAATTTGCGCACCGATGTGTTGTTCAGGTTGTATACGCCGGTGACGGCGGTGATGGGGGTCGTGGCGCAATTGTTGATTTGGGGGCTGTTTTTGTTGGGGTAATCAATTTTTATGTAAAAAACTAAAGCGACATTAATAGCAGCGCGGGTGACGCGGATAAAGCGGATCTACGCGGATTTTTATCCCGCCTGCGGCGTGATAGAGCAAGATTAGCCACTCCATAAACTACACATAATGAACCTCAAAAATGCAACTAAATCCCTGCTAATGCTACTATCCTTATCCTGCACCAACCAAGGTCCCAGGCACCCCAAACCCTTTCAGCACGCCTCACAAAAAGTCCCCCTTTCCCTCTTGGTATCCCGTACGCAGAGCTACGCGGAAGCGAAGGCCCAAATGCTGGCTTTGCGCAATAAGACCCGCCAGCAATTGGCCAGCGGCGCAATCGACAGCACCCAAGCTGGAGCCTTATTTACGGAAGGTTTATTGACCAGCCTCATTCCGCATTGGTACGGTACGCCCTGGGATTTTAACGGCTATACGGATACACCCAAGCAGGGAAAAATTGCCTGTGGCTACTTTGTTTCCACTACCCTACTTCATGCGGGTATTGCTTTGGATCGTTATAAGTTGGCCCAACAAGGCCCTCGGGATGAGGCCATTGCACTGAGCCTACAGCAAAAGTTTTGGACCTTTGCGGGTTTCCCGGCTAATGACAGGGCAAAAACCATCAATGAATCATTGAAAGAAGGTTTGTATTTCATTGGTTTGGACGAAAGCCACGTGGGCTATTTATTGAAACAAGAAGGGGAATTGTACCTCATCCATGCCAACTATACCGGGGATGCTGTGGTCACCATCCAGCCGTTGATGCAGTCGGTTTTTAAAGACTTCAAGACCTGGCATGTTGCGGAGATTACTTACAACCGAGCTTTGTTAAGGTATTGGCTGAGTGGAAAAAAGTGTGCGTTACCTTATCCGAATTTGGCAGTAAAAAATCAAAAATAACAAGATGAATTTGATGCAATAAAGGGGGCTTTTGCTTTAAAAATCGGCAAGATTTTTTTATCTTGAAGAAACTTAATGCATGAACCAAGAAGATCAATCTTTTTCAAAATCAATCAATTACACCGATGATCAAATCCAAAAAATCGAAATTCTGGTGGAAGGAATTCGCAAACGGCCGGGGATGTACTTGGGCGATCTTCACATCAAGGGCTTCGCAAGAAATTTGCGTTGCATTGCAATTGATTTTTTTGAACAAACTGAAGCTAAGTCCTTTTCTCTCGAGCTACTTGACGACTTGAGTGTAAAAATGAGTTTCTCAGAACTAGCCAAGCCAATCGACAACCAGTTGATCGACCCAAGTCAGGCTTGGGTGCAATATCATTTCTTTGAATTGCATTTGTTAAACCCTGCCAATCCTCAAATGACCTATCAAGCGTTTGATAGTCAAAACGAATCAATCTTTTTCCAAAAATATCAGAGAGGGTTTCTCACAGAAGGAACTACCGAATACCAGGAATGTCCTGCTTCACGATTGGAGCTTGTTTTTACTCTTGACAAGGAGATTTGGAAAATTAAAGAGCCTTGGGATTATTTTGTGATTCTGGATGAATTTAGAGACCTTGGTCTGGTTTACAAAGAGAAAACTTTCAACATCATTTTGGATACCGAAGCATCGAAATGCAACAATACCATCCATTTCCCACAAGGCATCAAAAAGCTCATCGAGTTCGACAAGATGCAGACCTATGGCGATTACTTTTTCGATGGATACCTTAAGCTCGATCATAAGCTGGTTAAAATGGAGCTAGCCTTTTGTCTGAGTGAATACCATCACAAAGAACCTCGATTTTACTCCTTCATCAATCACCAGCGATCCAGAGGAATATTTGGGGTAGAGCTAGTCGCAGCTAAGGAAGGGGTTAGCGTTGGCATCAAAAAATACCTACGTGAAAAAAAAATAACGAAGCGGTACATCACCCCCCAAATTGCCGAACAACATCTGGCAGCAGCCATTAGCGTTCAATTAGCGGAACCTGTGTTTAGAAGCCCAATGAGGTATTGTAACCTGGGCAATCTAGAGATCATCAAACCCGTCTCAAACTGCATTTCTGCGTTTATCTATGAACAAATGAAGGAGGATGAAGCCCTGGCAGAAAAAACGATCGATCGAGTTTGCGGCTACCGCTGATTACTTGAAAGGATTAATCCTCCCCCATTCCTTGGCGCATTGATTTTTTTTTCGGAAGTTGCACGCCTTATGTTTGCAGTAAAACACTATCCGGAGCACATTAAGGGGAAGGAATTGGATGACTATCTGGCCAATGGTTGGTATCGGATGGGACAAACCATATTTACGACCCATTTTTTGTGCTTTGGCGAAACCTTTTACTCCGCCATTTGGGTGCGGCTCGATTTGCAAGCGCACCAGTTCAGCAAAAGCCTGCGCAAGGTCATCAAGCGCAACAATGAGCGCTTCCAGTTCCATTTTGGCAAGGCGGTGATCGATGTCAGTCGTGAAAACCTGTACCAGCGCTACCGGGCCATTTTTCCCGGCATGATTGCCCCTTCTATCTTGGACTCCCTACAAGATGGCGATCATTTCAATGTGTACAATACCTATGAGTTTACGGTGTACGATGGTGACAAATTGATTGCCGTGAGTTATTTCGACCTGGGAGAGGATAGCATTGCCAGTATTTTGGGCTTTTATGATCCCGAATACAAACCATTTAGTCTGGGCCTATACACTATGCTCATGGAGGTGGAATACGGCAAAATTCAAGGATTCAAATACTTCTATCCGGGGTATGTGGTGCCAGGTTACGATCGTTTTGAATACAAATTACGCATCGGGCCGGTGGATTATTACGACTTGCGCTCGGGAGACTGGTTGCCTTACGCCACCTTTACCAAAGAAGAAATTCCGATTTACCGCATGCGGGTCAAACTGGAGGTTTTGCGTCAGACCGCGCAAAAGATGAGGCTGAATCTGCCCCTCAAGTTTTACCCCCTGTTTGAAGCCAACTTATTTGGTTACCCTTCGTTGCCTTTTTTTGATTACCCACTGATTGTATACGGAGGGGCGACCCAAGAAGAAGATGGGCACTATATTCTGGTGTTTGACCCACGTACCAGCCAGTATCAATTGTTGTTGTGTTCCAATTTTGATTATTCCCTGTTTTATTTCAATGATGCTTACATGAGCATGTTCAATGCTGAGCGGCATTTTGTGCAGCTGATTCTGATGGAGCAGGTACTGGAAAGCACTACGAGTCCGGAGCAGATACTCCATGCACTACAAGCGGAACAAGTCAAAGGAAAAGTGAAATAGCACTAGTAGTGGGGCAAAATGAACATTTATTTTTTTACCGCCCCTTATACAAACCCCAGCACCTTCGCCACTTCGCTCTTATAACTCCGCCCAATGGGCAATTCCTGGCTATTGATTTCTACGTGATTGGGTGAAAAAGCCTGGATTTTGTTCAATGCGACCAGAAAAGAACGGTGAATACGCAGGAATTTCCCGTCAGGTAATTTTTGCTCCAGATAGCTGATTTTTTGTTTGGTTACAATCCGGCGCCCTCCCACATGGATGATCACGTAATCTTTCAAGCTTTCAATGTACTGGATGTCTTCCAGCGGCACCTTGATCATTTTTTTATCCGCCCGCACTATTATGCTGTCGGCGCTTTGCATCGGCATATTCTCATCGTTAATGGACGGAATATTGGAAATGCCGGGGGCAATGATGATGGATGAGCCCAGACCAGAGGCGCTCGGCGATTCACCAGTACTGCCGGCCCCCTGTTGAAACTGCGAGTAAGCCTTACTCAAAGCTTTGAGGAAACGACTAAAAGGGATGGGCTTCAACAAATAATCTACGGCATCCATTTCAAAAGCTTCGATGGCGTAGTCCCGGTAGGCAGTGGTAAAGATAATTTTGGGTCTTTGTTGTAGGGTTTTTAGAAATTCAATGCCGTCCAGCTTAGGCATTTGAATGTCCAGAAACAATAGATCAACGGTTTGCTCCTGCATCAGGGCAAAAGCTTGCAGGGCATTTTCACAACGCCCAATCAGATCCAGGCCTTCGATGCGATTGATGTAAGCACTCAATACATCCAAGGCCAATGGTTCATCATCAACAATTAGACATCTTATCTTCATATTTCCTGTTCTAAAGCGCGCTAAAACCCAGCGCTAAAGTCGCACATTGATCGTTTTTACCTTGATCCGTTTAAGGTCAAGTCCACTTGCCGAAGAAACAATTTCCTTTTCCCCCAACAGTGATTCTGGGCTATTCTTGCGGCTGTCTTCCAAAACCAACATCAGCCCAGCGTCAATTTTCCCACCGTTCCAATTGCTAACTGCGCCGCCATAATCCCAGCCGAAGCCCCAAAAGGTGACGGGTTTGCCGTTTATTTTAACCAGTTCTTCCAGTGTTGTGCCAATCGTAATGCCTTCGGGCGATTTCCAATTGGTTCCTTCTTCAGTGATGCGCAACAACGCGGGACGATCTTTCACAAGGCTGGTATCGTAATACACCTCAACCGCATTGCGGGTATCCCCAAAAATGACAAAGCCGGGAGCCGTAGCGCCTTCACCAAGGTAAATTTCCTGGCGTTTTACATTTTGCACCCCAAAGGTTTGTACCAAATCATTTTCTAAACTGTGGGCAGCGTACAAAGGCCCGATGCGTTGACCGGGGATCAGCAAAAAATCTCCGCCTGCTTGTTGTTTTCCATCATTGAGTGTTTCTGCCTGAGGTTTTTTGCCAGCAGGTTGGCAAGCGAAAACGAATAAGAGCCCCAATCCAAGCAAAAAATGACGTATTTTCATACAATCAGGTGTTTTAAAGAATTCTAAATGTAAAAAAGTTTGGCTTAGTAAGCGATGACACTTGGTTTAAATTTTTTTACTCCACTTCCAGCGCTCTTCAATTTGCCGAAAGGTTTGTAATTTTTCAGCACTACCCATAAAATCAGCGATGGCATCAAGGTGCTCAAACATCGGTTTGTCTGCCCAGCCGTGCCCACCGTCGGTACCACTCACCAGCTTATAGGGCTTGTTGAGTGCTTTGAGGTGTTGAGCAATGGCACCAGCGCCAAAAAGGGGCAAGTAGCCCGGTTGATCTGGTTTGCACAAATGGTGAGATGCAGCTCCATACGGTACCAAAGG
>JAIXOO010000023.1 GCA_027486765.1 Saprospiraceae bacterium | reverse complement strand
TCAAAGGACATATCCAAGCCGGTGCGAATTTGCAATTCGAGTTTTGGTGAAAACTCATAATTGGCGGTTACGTTACCAATCATCCCATTTTTATTCAGCTTGTTCAGCATTTCGTACATACCCAGGTAGGGGTTATCCGGGCCGGGATTGAAAGGACTTCTTTGGCGAACTCCTTCGAAACCATCTTGCCAATAGGGTTTGAACCATTCTGGACGAACGTTGGGCGTAGTACCAATGATCAGGAAGTACATCAAAGTCTGGTTGTTGTACCCAGCTAGCGGAAGGTTGTCACTCTTCTTGTTGGTATAGTTGGCTTTGCCAGAAATTTTCAGGCGTTTTGAGATTTTCTGGTTGACCGACAAGGCGGCATTCAGTCGCTCAAAACCAGTATTGGGAATGATCCACTCGTTTTTGAGCTGGGTCAAAGACAATCGAGCCGATCCATTTTCATTTCCACCTTCAAAAGAGAGGCTGTTGGAGTAATTTTTTCCCAATTGAAAAAAGCCGGAGATGTAATCATCGTAAGCAACCCAAGGTGTACGTTCGGTAGGTTTGCCGATTGGGTCATTGGGATTGTATTGAAAATACTGTTGCCCATTGAATTTTGGTCCCCAGGCCCGACCTGCGGCAACCGTTGTACTGGTATTGATGCCATCCGGGCTATCGAGGTAAGAATAATAGGCATCGGTGCGCCCTTCGCCGTATTCAAATTGATAGTCAGGCCAGCGATTGACTTGTTCTACACTAAAATTGCTGTTGAACGTAATGCCGACGCCCTTGTCTTTTCTGGCACCAGACTTGGTGGTGATGATGATGGCACCACCGGCTGCCCGGCTGCCATACAGCGCAGTTGCACCAGGGCCTTTGAGCACCGTAACTTTGTCGATGTCATCCGGGTTCAAATCGGATAGTGTGGAGCCGTAATCCACCGGGCTGTCCGTGGCCAAGTGGGAGTTGAATCCGGTACCCGAAATTCTGCTGCTCACGGGTATCCCATCAATAACGATCAGGGCTTGATTGTTGTCGAGGTTCAAGGACGACTCTCCACGCAGGGTAATCCGTGCCGAACCCATGGGGCCTGCACCTACCCCTTGAATGTTCAAACCCGCAACCTTTCCACTCAAGGAACTCACCCAGTTGTTGGTTTTGGCATCCAATACCGCGCTGGCATTGATGGTTTGGGCAGCGTAGCCCAGGGATTTTTCTTCCCGTTTGATCCCCAAAGCTGCGACTACCACTTCGCTGAGCAGTTTCGTGTCTTCTTCCATTTGCAGTTCAATGAACAACTGTCCACTCACACTGAATTCCTTAGTGACAAAACCAATGGCGGAAAAGATGAGCACAGGATTATTGGGCGCTTGCTCCAATTGGAATTTCCCATCCACATCTGTAATGGTACCTGTGGTGGTTCCCTTTACCTGAATGTTGACGCCAGGCAGGGCTTCTCCATTGTCTGAAGATACTTTCCCTGTGATTACCCCCGATTGAGCGAAGAGGCTTAGCGTCAAACACATGACAAGTCCCATCGATAGGACTACCTTTTGTAGACTTCGTTTCATACCTTTGTAAGGTTGTTAATTGAGCATTTTGATTGATAACACCTGATCGTAGGCGTGGCCGCGCCTACGGTCTTTCGTCCGGTGAAATTAGGGAGCAAAAGCGTTTTGAATATTAAGCAAATCTGATCTTTGGATTAAATCCCTCCATCAGTTGTTAACTAAAATAATCTCTACTCTTTATTTTTTTAATATGTTTGACTAGGAGTAAATTTTTCCACGATTTTGCCCTGAAGTATTTTTCACAGAAATAGATCATCTCCCGCAATGACCTTCCCGACCAGTTACCAGAAACATTCATTGCCCAAGCCAATGACTTTCATCAATTTACCGTAAGATAACCCTTCCTTAACCTGGAGTTGACACGCTGCCCCTAACTTACGGCAAATGTGAATCCGCACCATGTCTAAATACATCCATACTATCCTGATCGGTGGGGCTATTTTTGCCTTTTCCTGCAACTCGAATCACCGCCACGTTGAAAACCTGATGATCAAGGGTTCCGATACCGAAGTAAACCTGGCGCTTACCCTGGCCGAAACCTACATGGCCACCGACCCCAACATCTCGATTGCCGTCACGGGTGGCGGCTCCGGGGCTGGTATTGCTGCTTTGATCAATGGAAAAACCAGCATTGCCAATGCCTCTCGCCCAATGAAGGCCGAAGAAATAGCCCTGGCTCACATTCAGGGTGTAAACCCGGTGGCAACTGTTTTGGGCATGGATGCCATTGCGATTGTGGTGCACCCGCAATGCTCGGTTCAAAATTTATCCTTACAACAATTGGGGGCGATTTACCGGGGGGACGTTCAAAACTGGAAAGAACTAGGGGGGACCGATGAAGGTATTTCGCTGTATGGCCGCCAAAGCAACTCGGGCACTTATGTCTATTTCCGGGACAGTATTGTGCATGCAGAATACAGCAATCAAGTCAAACAGATGAATGGCACGGCCCAGATCGTAGAAGCCATCAAAAACGACATTCATGGCATTGGCTACGTGGGGGTTGGCTACATTTTGGACAAAAATGGTGCCCAGAGCAAAGGCGTCAAAGTACTGGCCATCAGCCGAAACGCCAAGAGCACCCCCTATTTGCCAAGCGAGCTAAAAAACATCGACAGTGGCTTTTATCCCATCGTTCGGCCCTTGTTTCAGTACACCAACGGCAAACCGACCGGCCAACTGCAACGCTACCTACAATTTTGCCTAAGCCCCGAGGGACAAGCACTGGTCAAACAAAATGGGTACTTCCCGGTAAGTGAAATTTATTGGCAACAAAATAAACAGGCGCTAAACCTTGCCTATGCAAAAGCGACACTTCATTGATCGGGCCATCAAATGGCTATTTTTTGGCGCTGCGGCCACTTCGGTATTGGTTTTGCTCGGCATATTTGGGATGTTGCTTTTCAATGGGGTCAAAGCATTTGCCCACATCAGTTTGGCAGAGTTCTTTTTTACCAGCAATTGGAACCCCTCTGCTTATGGGGAGCCCAGTTACGGCATCCTGGCCATGCTGGCAAGTACCTTTTTAGTCACCTTGGGGGCCATGCTCCTCGCCGTTCCGCTCGGGGTGGGTGCGGCAACCTACCTCGCGCAGGTCGCCACCGAAAAAACGCGACTCATTCTTAAACCCGTAATCGAACTTTTGGCGGCCATCCCATCGGTGGTGGTTGGTTTTATCGGCATTGTGATGGTAGGTCCATTTATTGCCAGGGTCTTTGGTTTGAGCAATGGATTGACTGCACTCAATGGTGCCATCTTGCTGGCAGTCATGTCTTTGCCCACCATCATCACGGTAGCGGAAGACGCGATTCGGTCAGTTCCGAATAGTTTTAAAGAAGCTTCGTATTCCCTTGGCGCCAACCAATGGACAACCTTAATAAAGGTAGTATTGCCTGCGGCTTACTCCGGCATTATTGCAGCCATCATCTTGGGCATGGGCCGCGCAATTGGTGAAACCATGACCGTACTCATGGCAACCGGCAATGCCCTGGCCATGCCGCGGGGGTTTTTCGACCCGGTGCGGACCATGACGGCCACCATTGCCATTGAACTGGGCGAGGTACCGTATGGCACTACCCACTATTACAGTTTGTTCGCGGTTGGTGCCCTATTGTTTTTGATCAGCTTGGTGGTCAACCTGTTGGCTGAAAACCTGGCCGGGCGTTACCGCTATAAGTTATAATCATGAGACAAAATTCACTGCAACAGCGCTTGGGGCTGAATACCCTCCGTTTTTTTGTTTTGCTGGTTCTGCTGTTTTTGGGCATCATCCTCTGGGAGGTGTTTTCCAAAGGTAGTGGAGTAATTAACTCAGGTTTTCTTTTTGATTATCCACGGAAGGGGATGACCTTGGGAGGGATTTTCCCCACCATTATGGGTACCATTTTTGTTACCCTGGTCACTACCATTTTCGCCATTCCGATGGGGATTGCCACGGCCATTTACCTGAGCGAATATGCTAATGACAATACCGTGAATCGACTCATTCGGGCTTCCATCCGCAACCTGGCGGGCGTTCCTTCGATCATTTATGGTTTGTTCGGGGTGGCGGTATTTGTACAAGGCATGGGTTTGGGGTCTTCAGTGTTGTCTTCGGGGCTTACCCTCGGCCTCTTGACTTTGCCTTACATCATCACGACGACCGAAGAAGCGCTCAAAAACGTGCCTCATTCCTACCGCGAGGGTGCCCTGGCCTTAGGTGCGACCAAATGGGAAGCCATCTGGACCAATGTGTTGCCTAGTGCTGTTTCAGGTATTGTAACGGGTTCGATTCTAGGTTTATCCAGGGCGGCAGGAGAAACGGCTCCGATTCTGTTTACAGGAGTGGCTTTTTACCTGCGCTATTTGCCAGCCAGCGTATCCGACTCTTTCATGGCCATGCCTTATCACCTGTACATTTTGTCCACCCAGCACCACGCCATTGAGGAAGTGCGCCCCCTGGCTTATGGTACCGCACTGGTCTTGTTGAGTTTGGTTTTTGTGTTGAACATCATTGCCTTCATCATTCGGTACCGTTACCGAAATTTTAATAAAGCCCGGATATGAAAACGAAATTGGCGGTGCGCGACCTACATTTGCACTATGGGACGAAAGAAGTGTTGAAGGGGATCAACCTGGATATACCTGAAAACAACATTGTGGCCTTGATTGGCCCTTCCGGTTGTGGAAAATCAACCCTATTGCGCGCCATGAACCGGATGCATGATCTGAATCCGGAAGCAAAGGTAAAAGGTAAAATCTTGCTGGATGACGATGACATTTACGCGCCGGGCAAAGACGTGGTAGCCGTTCGGCGCAAGATCGGGATGGTGTTTCAAAAGCCCAATCCTTTTCCCAAATCCATTTTTGACAACATTGCTTATGGTTTAAAAATTGCAGGGGAAAACGATAAGCACAAATTGCACGCCATCGTAGAGCGCACCCTGCGGAGCAGTTACCTCTGGGAAGAAGTAAAGGATGATCTGGACAAATCGGCCCTCTCCCTCTCCGGGGGCCAACAACAGCGCTTGTGCATTGCCCGCGCAGTGGCTGTACAACCGGAAGTGTTGCTTATGGACGAACCTTGCTCTGCGCTGGACCCTATCAGCACGGCTAAAATTGAAGCCCTGATGCTGGAGTTAAAAAAAGAATACACCATTGTCATCGTGACTCACAACATGCAACAGGCGCAACGGGTAGCGGATTTGACTGCGTTTATGTACTTTGGAGAGGTGATTGAGTTTGCACCGACGAGGCAGTTGTTTGATGCACCGCAAATGGAATTGACGGCGAATTATTTGAATGGGAATTTTGGGTAAAAAATAGTAATAAAATTAACTTGCCCCAGGCAACCCTTTGCCTCCAAATCCCATTATCCCTGTAAAACCAACACTTGATTACCCAAGCCATCATTGAACAATGCCAAAACGGTGAAACATCAGCCCAACGGAAGGTCTTTGCGGCCTATGGTGAGCTGTTGTTTAAGGTGGCTTGGCGCTATTTGCATGAGCGGATGGCGGCGGAAGATGCTGTGGCGCAGGGTTTTGCCAAGGCTTTTCGAGAAATGGCCAAGTGTCAGTTCGATTCCGTGGCTAAACTGGAAGCATGGTTGCGCCGGATTGTAGTGAATGAGGCTTTGGGCATTTTGCGGGAGCGCTACAAATGGACTTGGGCTGAGTTGAGTGAATTGCCTCAGTACGCTACGGGTATTGAAGAGCAGTTGGACGACTTGAGTGCGGCTGAAATACTCAACCTGATTGCAGCCTTGCCGCCAGGATACCGCACCGTATTCAATCTGGCCGTAATTGAGGGCTACAGCCACCCAGAAATTGCAAAGTTGTTGGAGATTTCAGAAGGCACTTCCAAATCACAACTCAGCAAGGCCAAGGCTCTTTTACAATGCAAAATCAAAAAACTATACTGGCATGATTTCCAAAAATGAGTTTTCGGAACCGCTAGCAAAGCGGCTGGAAGCCTCAGAGGCGGGTAATCTTTATCCGGCCTGGGAGGAAGAAAGAATGTGGGAGAAGGTCACTGAAAAAATGAATCCACCCCGAGGCTTGGTTCGCCCTTTGGTTTGCTTGATGGTGGTGCTAGTATTGCTTCTTACAGGATTTTCTACTGATCAAACTTCGCCCGAAAACACTAAAGATAACAGCCCTGAGAAAAGGCAACTTGATCAGCAGCCCATCGCAGATGCAACAGGCCGAGTTCATTTTATCGCAATTGAACCCGCCCTGAAACATAAACTGGAAAAACAGTTGAACAAGCAAAACCCAATTCCGATCAAATCCATTGAGGAGCTTCTGGCAATCAATGCATTTGAACCGGATCTTCCTGTCATTTCAATACCTGATTCCAATACGATAATTTTCGCCTTTTTATGGGATCAAGGAATTTATACCGACGCGAACCAAGACGGGGCAAGTATCGATGCACAATGGGTTAAGGAACAATCTTTTGACTTGCTTCGCCCCACTATGGATTCCACCAATTTTCCCCATCACGTCATCAAACTAAAGACAACAAACTAATGAAAGCATTAATTTTTTGGACTTGTATGTTGCTCATGCTGCATACAGAAGGCGGAGCTATGAATCCTGCTTACCGCATTAAAGTAACCATTGCCGGGTTTTCAGGCCCGAAGCTTTACCTTGGATACTACCTCGGCGACAAACAATACGTTCTGGATACCGCCGAGGCCATTGCTGCCAATACTTTTGTGTTTAGTGGTGCTCAACCCCTGAAAACAGGAGTTTACTTTGTTGTCTTACCACCTGAAAATGATTTTTTCCAAATCCTGGTTACGCCTCGGGAACAATTTTTTTCGATTCAAACAAACCAAGAAAAATTGAAGGAATACGTCAAAATTGAAGGAAGTCCAGAAAATGCACTTTTTTATGCCCAACTCCGTTACCTGCGAAAACAGCAAGCGAAAGCAGAAGGGATCTCTGAAATGATCAAACAGTCGGAAATAAAAAAAACGTCCCGAACTCAGGCCGAACTAAAGCGGCAGCAATTAAATACAAACGTAGCGCAGGCTCAAAAAAAATGGGTGCAAAAAAATATAGGTACTTATGCAGCTACCATCATTGGCGCAAATTTGCATCCAACACCTCCACTTGAATCCTTCGCTAAATTGGATAGCCTTGAAAAGTCGAACCAACTTTGGATTTGGACCCGTCAGCATTACTTTGATTACTTGCCCTTGGGTGACTCTACCCTACTGCGAACACCCTTTCTATTTGAAAAAGTTGACTACTTCATCCGCACATTGACGCCTCAGCATCCCGATTCCATTTGTCGGGCAATCGATACTGTCCTGTCCCAAATGAGCAAAGCGCCCGAAACTTTTCAATTTTACCTCGTCCACTTCCTCAACAGTTTTGCTGCTTCAAATTTTGTAGGAATGGATGCAGTTTACGTTCATTTGGTAGAAAAATATTACAACTCGGGAAAAACGCCCTGGATATCTGCGGATCAACTCGCGAAATTGAGCACCAATGCAAAAAAACTAAAACCATTACTGATTGGCAAAATCGCACCAGACATCAGCCTCGAACGCAAGGGGCAGCGTACGCAGTTGCATCAAATCCAGTCTCCTTACACCGTACTTTTCTTTTGGCGTTACGATTGTAGCCACTGCACGGAATCTCTACCAGCGGTGAAAAAATTTTATGAAAAATACGCCTCCCAAGGCATCACCTTGGTAGCCATTTGTGTAAAACCGACGCAGGAACAGCCAAACTGCGCCAAATACCTGCAAGAAAACCAGATGCCTGAGTGGTTTAATGCCACTGATCCAAGTGGCAAATACTTTGGGTTGTACAACCTCGAAACCACCCCACAGGTCTACATTTTGAACCAACAGAAAGAAATTTTATCCAAGCAGGTTCCAGCAGATCAATTAGAACTCGTGATGGACAAGATCATTGAAATGAATAAAAAAGCGCAAAGCAAGACTGAGTGAGGGATAATCAATGACAAGGGAGAGTCAGTGTGTCACCTCTTCCGTCCCACCAGCCTTATCACTGCCGCCCTGCCGCTGTGGTAAGGCCCTTCATCCAATTCCGCTTCAGTCTCATACAACTCCAACAGTTCCAGCTCAGCAAAATCCTGCCGTAGGATGGCCTCAGTAAACAACATGGTTGGGTCTTTGGGCCCACCCGTTTGGTATTGCAATTGTTGGGGGTTAAATCCTTCCAAAATGAGCATTCCACCGGGTTTGAGGTAAGGGATCAATTGTTGTTGGGCCGCGGCGCGAATGGCCGCGGGTAAGTGGGCAAAAATGAGCGCGATGGCGTCGAAGGATTCCGCTGGGTAACTGGCTTCACTCCAATCGCAAATTTGGTAGTTGATCTGAACAGCCCTGTGTTCAGCCAGGCGCAATGCTTTGTCGCGCCCCATCTCACTTTGGTCAAAGGCCGCTACGGCCCAACCCATCTGCGCTGCAAAAACGGCGTTGCGGCCTTCACCCTCGCAGGGCAAAAGCAAAAGGCCGGGGCTCAGCTTTTCGAGTTGTGATTTGAAAAATGCGTTGGGTGTTTCGCCGTAAACGTATTCTGGCGCTGCGTAGCGCTCGTCCCAAAATGATTTCATGGTCTGATGACTTTTATTTTCTAAAAAAAGTGATGCTCCACATCCCTCGCCATTCCCCATCCACATAGCCGATCGCTTGGTCAGCTGGGTATAGTTTTTTTACTGCGGCGTAATGCTGTTCGTTGAGGGTCTCTCCCAATTTGCCATGGCATTTGAGGCAGGGTTGCGCCATATATATAGGTGCGGCAAAGGCGATGCGTTTTTTGTCCAGTACTTTAACCAGGGGAGTTGGGCGTTTTCCTGCGGTTAGTTCCTGCTGGTAACTTTGCAAGATGTTTTTTTCCCAATCTAGTGGCGTATCCTGGGGGTTGCGCACTTTGAGGCTGGTGCGACGAATGTTAGCTTTATAAGCTTTGGAAAGGCTGTCTACCAATGGCAGGGCCGCAGTGTGGCAGTATTGGATGGCATGCGGAACACCGCCCGTTTCAATGGCGCTCATCAGTCGACCGCTCAAGGCTGCAAAGGATTGTTGTGCTAGCATTTGCCCCTTTTGCAGATAGTCCTTTTGCTCTTTTTCACTGAGCTCAGCAGGTGTTTGGGTAGTTGTACAAGCGCTGAGCAGGAGCAGGAAGGTACTGCCTGCGAGGAACCAAAGTTTGAATGTGTGAGCTGTTGCCATGAGGGATGATTTTATGGTGCCAAAGTTTGCGCTTTTGGGGTTTGTTTTTGGTGATGTGGATCACGGATTATCCCACGGGTTTTTTCCCACGAATAAATTCGTGGGTTGGGGTCGTAGGTGGCCTCCCACGGATAAATCCGTGGGTTGGCGAGGTACTTGGACGGTGGAAGGCCAACACCCCCACCTTCACAACAGGGCAGCCACATAGGGCTGCCCCAACACACCCACACCATCACACTTCACACCCACACCCATTCTTTCTCATTTCTCCGTCACACCTGTGCAGGGGTTTGAACAATTGCTGTTGCTTTTGTTACATTTGTAGCAAGTTAATAAAAATAAAGGATGGAAACTCTCCTCGATCACAAGCGTACTGTTTCGACAGCACTTTTTGCTGAGGCTAAAAAATTATTCCCCGGGGGGGTAAACTCTCCCGTGCGGGCGTTTAAGTCGGTTTTTGGCACTCCTATTTTTATCAAAAAAGGAGATGGCTGCCACATCTGGGACGAAGATGACCAGCAATACATTGATTTTTGTGGCTCCTGGGGGCCACTAATTTTGGGGCACAACAATGCTCAAATCCGGGAACACATTTATGCAGCAGTCGCCGAGGGCACTTCCTTTGGAGCTCCTACCCGACTGGAGATTGAATTGGGTCGTCTCATCATTGACAACCACCGCTACATCGAAAAACTGCGTTTTGTCAGTTCAGGAACTGAGGCAGTGATGTCAGCACTTAGGCTGGCGCGCGGCGCAACGGGTAAAACGAAGGTCATCAAATTTGAAGGCTGTTACCATGGGCACGTTGATTCCATGCTGGTGAAGGCAGGCTCTGGTTTGATCACCTTTGGGGAAAGTACTTCGGCGGGTATTCCCGAGGCTTTTGCGCAGGAGACCATCGTGTTGCCGCTCAACGATCGGGAAAAGCTGGAAGAAACCCTCCAGCAAGAAGGACACAACATAGCCTGTATCATTGTGGAGCCTATCCCCGCGAACAATGGCCTATTGCTGCAAGACCCATCTTTTTTGGAATGCCTGCGTTTAAAGGCTTATAAGCACAATGTGCTGCTGATTTTCGACGAAGTCATCTCTGGTTTCCGGGTCGGGTTTGAAGGCGCGGCTGGTTATTACGGCATCAAACCAGATATCCTCACTTTTGGTAAAATCATCGGTGGCGGGATGCCAGTTGGTGCCTATGCTGCCAGTGCCGAGCTCATGAGCAACATTGCGCCGGATGGGCCAGTGTATCAGGCGGGGACACTATCCGGGAATCCGGTGGCCATGGCCGCAGGGTATGCCGCCTTGAAGCAATTGCTGGAGCCTGGTTTTTACGAGACGCTGAGTGCTAAAACCGCTGCTTTTGTGGGATCCATTCAGGATTACGCCACCAGCAAGGGTTACCCAGTCACCTTTCCTCACGTTGGATCCATTTTTTGGGTAGCTTTTGCTACCGAACGCATCATTGCCGCCGAGCAAATTGATCCAGCCAGCATGAGCCATTTCAAAGTTTTACACCTGGAATTGCTCAAAAGAGGCGTGTATATGGGGCCTTCAGGTTACGAAGTAGGTTTTGTATCTTCTGCACACACTGACGCTGACTTGGCCGAAGCAGCTGAGCAGTTTAAGGCTGCTTTGGATATCGTTTTTGGTTGAGGAAAGTTGAGGAAGGTTGAGAAGGTTTAGGCTACCGCGAGCGACTTAGACACGTTCTTGTCTAAGTCGCTCGCGGTAGCCTAAACCTCCCTAAACCTCCCTAAACCACTTAAACTTTTACAATGGAAAAACAAAACATCCGCCTCCGCTTCCTCTCTTACCTCGTGATCGCCTACATGATGATGGCATTCACCTGGTGGACGGTATTGTTGTTTACCAAAAACCGCGATGCCTTTGAAGCCAAAAGCCAGTTGATGAAGATGGGCATGATTGCGGAGGGCATCATCAAAAATGATGCCCAGTTTCTGGCCAGTGCTCAATACGGAAGTTTGTCTAAACACTACACCCGCCAGGAATGGATGATCGTGGGTGAGGCGGTCGTTTTTGTGATGAGCTTGGTAGTTGGGGTATACCTGATCAATCGGGGGTACAACAAAGAAATGATTGCGTCCCAGCAGAGTCGGAATTTTTTGTTGTCTATCACCCATGAGTTGAAATCACCCATCGCGTCCATACGCTTGGTGCTGGAAACGCTGCTGAAAAGAGAATTGCCCAGGGAAAAAACGACCCAGCTGCAAGGCAATGCGCTCAAGGAAACCGAACGCCTCAATACTTTGGTCAACAACCTGCTCTTTTCCGCAAAATTGGAATCGACTTATCAGGCCAATAAAGAGCCCCTCGATTTACACGAGCTGTTGGAAGAAATCATTGCCAAGCTGAGCGATAAATATCCCGATGCCGCCTTTGCCTTCAAACAAGAGGGCGAAATGCCTTATTTCCAAGGGGATAAGATGGGAATGATCTCGGTGGTACTCAACCTACTGGAAAATGCGGTAAAATACTCCGGCAACGGTGGCAAAGCCAACATCGAAACCCACTTGAGCATGATGGAAGACGGGCAAATCAAACTCGAGATCAAGGACCAAGGTGTAGGGATTCCAGAAAAGGAAAAGAAACAAATTTTCCAGAAATTTTACCGCGTGGGCAATGAAGATACCCGCACGGCCAAGGGCACTGGCTTGGGTTTGTACATCGTTGATCAAATTGTTCGGGCGCATTCGGGACGAATCAGTGTACATGACAACGATCCCAAGGGAACCGTGTTTGAGATTCTATTGCCAGTCATGTAAAATTAGCAGTATAAAAAAAACTATATATCCCAGGAATTTCGTAGTCTTGGGTAGCCATTTTCTACCCATTGAAAAAAATTTACACCATGATGCGTATCCTTCTTGTTGAAGACGAAGAAAACATCCGCGAGGTCGTCAAGCTAAACCTTGAGTTGGAAAATTTTGAAGTAGTAGCGACCGGAAACGGGAAAGACGCCATCCGTTATTTTCAAGAACAGCATTTTGATCTCATTCTCCTTGATGTGATGTTGCCTGAAATTGACGGTTTTCAAATTTGTGAACAAATACGGCTGACCGATATGGAGGTTCCCGTTATTTTTCTAACCGCCAAGGATGCCGTAGGTGACCGCATTTCAGGGTTAAAAAAAGGTGCCGACGACTACCTCACCAAACCCTTTGTACTCGAAGAATTACTGCTGCGCATCAACAACTTGATCAAACGCACCAGCAAATCACCGGAAAACACCCCCGAAATTTTTGAATTCGGAACCAATCGCATCAATTTTATCACATTTGAAGCAGATGGCATCTTGGGGCGTTTTGTGTTGACCAAAAAGGAAGCCATGCTCTTAAAATTGCTGATTGATCGCCGCAATGAAGTGGTTTCTCGGCAACAAATCCTGCAGTCGGTCTGGGGCTATGACGTTTATCCCAGCACCCGGACTATCGACAACTTCATTCTAAAATTCCGGCGTAATTTTGAAGGTGACTCCAAAAATCCACGCCATTTTCATTCCATTCGTGGAGTTGGCTATAAATTTGCCAATTAAACAAACGCTAAAAAACCGCCTACAGTTAGTTAGTGCATTTTTTACACTAATTACCTTGTCTTTATTTGGTTTTCCTGTGAAGGTTTTATAATTTGTTTGGCCAAACTGTACTGCAACAATTTTATCAAAAAAAATGGCGACAAATTTTGACAATTATTTCAAATCAGCCTTCACTGTAGACAACGTTATTTTTGGTTTCGACGAAGGGGATTTAAAGGTTTTGCTGATCAAACGGGGGGAGGAACCACATATCGGGGAATGGGCCTTACCAGGCTATTTTGTAAAAACTGAAGAAGATCTCGACGCTGCAGCAAAACGAGTTTTGTCAGAATTGACTGGGCTTACCAACGTCTACCTGGAGCAAGTACACGCCTTTGGTTCGGTCAATCGCCACGCTTTCGGGCGGGTCATTACCGTTTCTTATTTTTCGCTGATCAAAATCGACAATTACATCATTCAGCCTTCTTCCATTGCCTTACAAGCACAATGGCATACGGTCAATGGTTTGCAGCACCTCGCCTTTGATCACGATACCATTTTAGAATCCTGCCTGCAACGATTGAAGTGGTTGGTCAAAACCCGGCCAGTTGGTTTTGAATTGTTGCCACCTAAATTTACTTTAACGGAGTTACAGCACCTTTATGAAGCCATTTTGCGTAGCCCGCTTGACAAGCGAAATTTTCGCAAAAAGATTTTGTCCATGAATTTGCTCGTGGATTGTGATGAAACGCAGGAAGGAGTTGCCCATCGACCCGCCAAATTGTACAAATTCGACCGCAAGCGCTACAATAAGCTGGTGGAGCAGGGATTCAATTTTGAATTGAAAGAGACGCCAATCAAAAAAAAGACAACGGCAGAACTGAGTAGTTAATATTCCTTACCCGCCGTATTGCGCAAGCGAATCAGGACGGATTGCCCATATTTTTCCCGATAGGTTTGAATCAATTTTTCTAAGTCTTTTTCATTGGCTTGAAAGCGCCGCAAAATGGGCTGCATGGGGCGGTCGGTAGCTATTTGTGCATTGCCCAATTCGATGGCACCACTTTCCAATAAGTTAAAATGACCATAGTAGCCTTTGGGCAAATCAATATTTTGGCTGATGCCCGCCAGATCGGTAAAAAACTGCGTAACCACGGGTAAGACATTCGCATCGTAACCGATGTAGCCCCAGATGGTGTTGTCGGGTACCCGCAATAAGTTGTTGCGAGTCATCCGAAAACCGATTGGATTTAGGATTGACAAATAAAAACTACCATTACTGACCACCAAGCGCCCGGCACTGGGCACAATTTGCCCAAGTTTGACGGTGAGGTTATAGGTTCCGTTGGAAATGATTCCCAGGTCAAGTGTGGATTTGGCGGTGCCGATGCCGCGTTCACATACGCTGGGAATTTGGGGTTTACCCAAGTTGATTTCAAAATTACTGCCTTTGCGGCTGATCGAACTTTCGATGTAGTAGTTCAGACAGTCCTGGCTTTGGATGGTATTGGCCCGAATTTGGAAGGTCCGGGTGTTGTTGTCCAAGGTTTCCCATAAGTCCAATTCGTACTCTTTCGCAATTTCTGTGTCCAAAACCGGAGCTTCGGTTTTGTCCGTATTGCACGCTTGCATCACCAGCAAGAGGCACAACAGGGGCACCATTTTTGATACATAAGCGAGCATAAATATTCATTTTTGGGTTATTTGCTACCAGCCAATGACTGGCCTCCTTGGCTTCAATATTTTCAAAACGGCCGGGAGACAACATGCGCTGCTTGCAAATATACTACGCACTTTGCATTTGACCTAAACACATTCTTTTTTTGTCAATATCTCTTCTGTTTACCTCATACTCTATTACTTATCAATTAGTTTTTTATTTTTTCTCTCATACAAAATATTCAACTATTTAAGGTTCTAATTTTCTGTTGTAAATTGCGTCATAGATTTATGACAAAGAGGCACGAGACCCCTTATCTCCTGACCTCAAACCAAAAACAAATTTTATGCACACCAAGAACTTTAGTGCACTGTTCCCAGCACTATTATGCGTCTATTTATGTCATGCTCAAAACCTTACGCCTACAGTAACACTGATTGCTCCTGCCAATGGTACCATTTTCCAGCAGGGTCAAACCATCGGCCTCACAGCCAATGCCAACGATCCAGATGGAACCATCGACAAAGTAGAATTTTACCAGGATGGGCAACTAATCGGCGAGGCTAGTGATGCACCCTTTGATTACCAGCTAGGGTTTACGCCTCCGGGTGTATACAGCTTTACTGCTAAAGCTTTCGACAACAAGGGGGCTTCCAAAGTCTCTACCGCAATTTCCGTTACTGTCAATGCTCAACCATTTGCTTTTTTGAGCACTCCAACCAACAACAGCATTTTCCAAGGCACTGCAAATTTGATCTTACTGGCCAGAGTAGGTGATACCGACGACAGAATCACCAAGGTCGCATTTTTGCAAAATGGGATTGTGGTAGGAGAAGACTCTATTGCCCCTTATTCCTTGTCTTTGAGCAACCTGACGCCCGGACCTTATTTTTTTGCAGTTCAAGCTTTTGACTCGCGAGGTGGCTCGGGCATATCTACACCTGCCGCCGTTCTGGTCAATGCAGTGCCAGTGGTTCAGGTCGGTGGCCCTCAGAATGGCAACACTTATCCATTGTTTTCTACCCTTAACTTTGAGGTAAGTGCCACCGATCCCGATGGCAGTATAAAAAAGGTGGAGTTTTACCTGAACAATGCCAAGGTAGGGGAAGACAGCATCGCACCTTACGAATACGAATACGCTGGCAATACTTATGGCAATTACAGTTTTTTTGCGCGAGCTACGGATGATTTGGGCGGTATTGCTGCTTCTAGTCCCCTCAATTTTGTCATCAACGCTCCACCCATTGTGGCCATTGCCAGTCCCAGTACCGGGGCAAAATACACTCCCGGTAGTGTACTGACCCTACAAGTGAGCACTAGTGACGCTGATGGCGTGGTAAGTCGAGTGGAATTTTGGCAAAACGGTGAAAAACTAGGAGAGGACAACGATTCTCCTTTTACCTTCATTATCAACAATTTAAGCTCGGGGGGCTACATTTATGCGGCCAAAGCCTTTGACAACTTTGGTGCATCCAGTACATCGTCTCCCGTAGCGGTCATTGTCAATGCCCCCCCCAATCTACTCTTCCAAAACCCGACCAAAGACACCACAATTCTACAGAGCAGGCCCTTAACAGTCAAGTTAGATGCGAATGACCCCGATGGGGAAATCATCAAAGTAGAGCTTTACCTGAATGATGTAAAAGTGGGTGAGGACGGACAGCCCCCTTACGCCATCACACTCAATAATCTGCCCTTGGGAGTCCACAAATTGAAAGCAAAAACCTGGGACGACATCGATGAACCGAAGGAAAGTAAGGTAATCAACCTCACGGTAAGCACCATGACTTCAACCAGAGATATTGCTTACCGAGAATTGCAGTTCTTTCCAAATCCGGTGCGAGAAAAACTCTATTTGATGGGTTTGAACGAAGCAACCCGCATCCGCATCTATGATGCAGTGGGCCGGATGGTACAAGAAAGTACCACGCGTAGCGAATTAGACGTACAAGCGCTGGGGGTAGGTCGTTATTGGCTCATTACCCAAGACGGACAACGCGCATCTTTTGTCAAGCTTTAAATAGTCGTTATTCTATCCATGTGAAATAGAAAAACCTCCTGTAACAAATGTTTGCAGGAGGTTTTTCCGTTGGTAAGAACAGCGTTCGGACATTTGAAACGTAGTCTATTGCGGGATAATTCCCCCACAGCCATTGTTCCAGTTCTTCCCATCCTTTTTACCGCCAGTGATCTTTTTCATATCCTCTTTCTTGACGGTTTTAAGGTCTTTTTTCAGGTCGTCCAGGTTCTTTTTTTCATCTTTTGGTTTTCCCATATGAGTGCGTTTTATGGGATAAAAAATTGCTTAAATCGGTTCCTATTGCGAAAGTTAAGAACACTACCCCAAAGTACCAAGTAATAAACGTCAATTTGTCCTGAAGTTGTATAGACAACTACAAGACGCCACCTTGTATGCAAGCTACAAACCCTGCCAAAATTAAGTTTTCAGGAGATTTTTCGAGGTAAAAAAAAATGAAAAAATTCCATTTTTTGTACCTACTGTACCGGTCCTTCCTGTAATCTACGGAGTTGTTCCATAAATGCAGGTCGGCGCCGACGGGAAACTTCGATCTTGATGTTGTCATCCATAATCACGAAGCCTCCTTCCCCTTTCACAAACTTACGCATGTAGTTCAAATTGATTACATGGCGTTTGTGTACCCTGTAAAAATTGAAGGGAGCTAACAAATCTTCGTAGGATTTGATTGTGCGGGATGCAGTGATTCTTTCACTGCCGCTGAGGTAGATGTGGGTATAATTGTCTTCTGCTTCGAAGCGTACAATGTCCTTGATGTTGACAAAGTAGATGCCGTCTACAGCAGAAATGCTCATTTTTGAAAAAGCATTGGGGTTGTTGTAATAAGCGCTGAAAATTTCCAGTCGCTTATCCATTTGATTGCGGGTACGGATACGAATCCGGCTGACGGCTTCTTTTAGCGCGTCGGGATCAATCGGCTTTAGAATGTAGCCAATCGAGCTGTATTCACAGGCTTTGATGGCGTACTCTTCGTAAGCTGTGACAAATATAATCTCAAAATCTAAATTTTCCAACTGACTGAGCATTTGAAATATCAGTCCGTCGGGAAGACTAATGTCTAAAAAGGCGACATCTGGCTCAATTGTCTCATCCGACAACAGCACCAAAGCCTCGGAGTTGGTTCCGGCTTCCCCAATGATTTCAACCTGCTCGCAGTGTTGTTTGAGCAAATTCTTGAGATTATTCCTTCCTTTAATCTCGTCTTCAACGATTATTGCCTTAATCACGTTTGTCGCTTTTTTTAGAAGTAAATATCCTGAATGAACGATTAACAACCGATCGGGTACTCGTAAAGATACAAAAAAACAGAGAAAAGGGTTTTATATATGAAAAAAATAAATTTCTCTGTCTGAACCGACTATTCATGCATTCCGTACCCGAAAAGTAGCAAACAAGCGGCGAATGCTGATTTTTCCACTCCCATTGACCAGTACCGAAAGGAGGCCTCCAGTAATGGCGACGTTTTTCATAAAGTGAATGGATTCCATCCGGCGCAATTCTGGCGCATCATTCCAGAACGAATGTACAATAAGGGTAACAGGAATCCAATAGGCCAGCAACAAAAAAGCACCCAAACTGGCCCGATACCCAATCAGCACCAAAATACTACCCAAAACCAAGGCCACTACAGCGCCATAAAAGAGTAAATCTTGTCGCCACACCAAGCCATAATCGGTCATCATTTGCTTGGTTGCCTTGGCATACATGATGGAGTCGTAGGCTTCATAGAAAAAAATCAGCGAGATACACATGCGACCGATGAGGTCCATAATGGCTTTCATGTCGAGGATTTGGTCATTAGACTTTATGAACAAAAGGTTACTTGGACAATGTACTGACTTTATTCAATTTTCCGCATGACATCCCTCCTTTTTTAAGATTTGTAAACCTCATAGCTTAGACATCGATATCATTAATAGTGGGGCAAAAATAAATGTTCATTTTTCTTGAGCCAAAGGATTAGATAAGACACTTGAAATGAAACGTTTACTTATCTAATCCTTTGGCAAAATGAACAATTTATTTTTTTCGCCCCTGAATCAGACTACATCATTTGTCAAGCTATGCAACAGAAGTATGTCTACGTCTTCAGCGCCTCCAGGACGGAGGGCGAAGCCTCCATGAAGAATTTACTCGGTGGAAAAGGCGCCAACCTAGCCGAAATGTGCCGCTTGGGAATTGTGGTTCCCCCCGGATTTACCATTACGACCGAAGCCTGTACTGAATACACCAAAAAAGGCAAGGACTACGTATTGAACCTCGTCAAAGCTGAGGTTGAAGCGGGAGTTGCCTTGCTGGAAAAAGAAATGGGGAAAACCTTTGGCAACGACGACGATCCGCTCCTTTTGTCCGTGCGTTCGGGTGCCCGTGCCTCCATGCCAGGTATGATGGATACCATCCTGAACCTGGGCATCAACGATCGTGCAGTGGAAGGGCTGGCCCGCAAAACGGGCAATGAACGTTTTGCCTGGGACTCCTACCGCCGCTTTGTACAAATGTACGGCGATGTGGTGATGGGGCTAAAACCCGTTTCCAAAGAAGACCATGACCCCTTTGAAGTCATCATTGAGATGCTCAAAGATGAGCGCGGCGTTATACTAGATACTGATTTGGATGCCAATGATTTGCGTGAACTTGTTCAACGCTTTAAATCTTTGATCCGCGCACGTTTGGGCCGCGATTTCCCTACCGATCCCTGGGAACAACTCTGGGGCGCCGTACTCGCTGTCTTTGAAAGTTGGAACAACAACCGGGCCAAGGTTTACCGCGAATTGAATGACATCCCCGAATCCTGGGGCACTGCGGTCAACGTACAAGCCATGGTTTTTGGTAACCTGGGCGATTCCAGTGCAACTGGCGTAGCTTTCACCCGCGATGCAGGTACTGGCGAAGACCTCTTCAACGGCGAATTCCTGGTCAATGCCCAGGGAGAGGACGTCGTAGCAGGGATTCGTACCCCGCAGCAGATTACGCTGGAGGGCTCCCGTCGTTGGGCTCAACTGGCTTGTGTCAGCGAAGAAGAACGTCGCAACAATTACCCTTCCCTGGAAGAAATAATGCCTGAAGTGTATTTACAGTTGGTCGAAGCTGAAACAAAGCTCGAAAACCATTATAAAGACATGCAGGACGTAGAATTCACCATCCAGGAAGGAAAACTCTGGATGTTGCAAACCCGCAACGGCAAACGCACCGGCGCCGCTATGGTTCGTATTGCCATGGAAATGTTGGAGCAAGAGATGATTGATGAAAAAACGGCCTTGCTGCGGGTAGATCCCCATCGTCTGGATGAATTGCTACACCCAATTTTTGACACCGAGGCCATGAAAAATGCACAGGTATTGGCCCGTGGCCTCCCTGCCTCACCCGGCGCCTCCACGGGTCAAATTGTCTTTTTTGCCGAAGATGCCGAAGAATGGGCCAAACATGGTCAGTCCGTCATTTTGGTACGCCTGGAAACCTCGCCCGAAGACCTGCGGGGCATGAGCGTGGCCAAAGGCATCCTCACCGCCCGTGGTGGTATGACTTCACACGCTGCCGTAGTGGCTCGTGGAATGGGTAAATGCTGCGTTTCGGGGGCGGGTGCCATCCACGTCGATTACAAAAACCGCACGATGACCATCGATGGGCAAACCTGGCACGAAGGGGACTGGATTTCACTCAATGGCTCTACTGGTGAAGTATACGATGGACAAATAACCACCAAAAATGCTGAACTCAGTGGCGACTTTGGTATGCTCATGGCCCTCGCTGATAAATACCGCCGCATGGAGGTACGGGCCAACGCCGATACGCCCGAGGAAGCCTTGATCGCTCGCGAATTTGGGGCTACGGGTATCGGGCTCTGCCGAACCGAACACATGTTCTTTGAGGGAGACCGGATCCGTGCGGTGCGGGAAATGATTCTGGCCGACGATGAATTTGGTCGCCGCAAAGCCCTGGCCAAACTACTGCCGATGCAGCGCAGCGACTTTGAAGCCATCTTCCGCGAAATGCACGACCTGCCTGTTACCATTCGCTTGCTCGATCCACCACTGCACGAGTTTGTACCGCACGATGAGGCCAGCCAACAGGTGATGGCACAGGAAATGCGGGTTTCGCTGGGCAAAATCAAGATGCGCGTCGAAGAATTGGAAGAATTCAATCCAATGATGGGCCACCGGGGCTGCCGTTTGGGAATCACTTATCCCGAAATTACAGAAATGCAGACCCGGGCCATCCTTGAGGCCGCACTGAACATACAAGCCAAAGGAATTACCGTCAAACCGGAAATCATGGTTCCACTGATTGGTACGGTTCGCGAATACAATGCGCAGGCCGCAGTCATTCGACGTACCGCAGAGATGGTTTTTGCGGAGCGTAAAGATAGGGTCCACTACCTGGTTGGTACCATGATCGAAACTCCACGGGCAGCACTGATCGCGGATAGCGTGGGCAGTCAGGCCGAGTACTTTTCTTTTGGCACCAACGACCTTACGCAATTGACCTTGGGCTTCTCGCGTGATGACGCAGGGAAATTCCTGCCTCATTACCTGAAAAACGGCATCTACGAAAAGGATCCATTCCAGTCTATCGACCAAAAAGGGGTAGGCATGCTGGTACAAATGGCCGTGCAAAAAGGTCGTTCGGTTCGGCCAGACCTGGAACTTGGGGTTTGTGGCGAACACGGCGGTGACCCGGCTTCGGTTGAGTTCTTCCACCGGAGTGGTTTGGACTACGTGAGTTGTTCTCCATTCCGGGTGCCGATCGCACGCTTGGCGGCGACGCAGGCAGCGATCAAGGAAGCTCCGAAAAAGGTGGAACTGAAGCAGCAGCCGGAGTTGGAGGCTGTGGGATGAAATAGCGAGACTTGGCTCTGAAGGGCTGAGTATTTGGACTTCACTGACCCACCCTAAGGTTTGGAACCTTCGGGTGGGTTTTTATTTGATTTGAGGTATGATTATCGAGCTATTGCTGATTGCCTGATCATTTAAAGCCTCCTCCCACAAACACCTTCACCCCCTTCGCCACATTTTGCCCATCCATCGCTGCTGAAATGATCCCACCGGCATACCCCGCGCCTTCGCCACAAGGGAACAAGCCCTGCACCCCTTCATGCATGTACGTTTCGGCGTTGCGTGGAATGCGAATCGGAGAGCTGGTCCGGCTTTCGGTACCAATCACATTGGCGTCTTCGGTGTAATAACCTTTCATTTTGCGGCCAAAATCCGCAACTCCTTGTTGCAGGCGATTGTAGATGGCTGCGGGGAGCAACTCATGCAAGGGCGCAGGCACTAAACCCGGGATGTAGGAAGAGTCCGGTAAGGCACTCGATATTTTTCCTTTGACAAAATCGGTCAAACGTTGCGCTGGCGCTTTTTGGCTGCCATCGCCAAATTTGAACATGGCTTGTTCCACACTGCGTTGGAATTCCAGGCCTGCAAAAACGCCGTGCTGGGCGAAGGGCAACAGGTCTTCCATTTCAATGGCGACTACAGTACCCGAGTTGGCGTATGGCGAATCGCGACGGGATAAGGACATGCCATTCACCACGATTTCTCCAGGCGCGGTTGCAGCAGGTACCACCAGGCCACCAGGGCACATACAGAATGAAAAAACTCCTCGTCCAGCTACCTGGGTGACCAACTTGTAACTGGCCGCAGGCAAATGTTCGCCCCGCTCGGGCAGGTGGTATTGGATGCGATCGATCAGCTGTTGGGAATGTTCAATGCGGACACCCAAGGCGAAGGGTTTGGCTTCGATGGCAATCTGATGGCGGTGCAAAAGGTAATAAATGTCGCGGGCAGAGTGGCCAGTGGCCAAAATGACGGCCTCCCCGCGGTATTCTTGCTGTTCATTGACCACTACGCCCAACATCTGCCCCTGGTGCAGGATAAAATCGGTGACATAGCTGTCGAAATGCACTTCCCCACCGTAGTGCTCAATGGTAGCCCGGATGTTGGCCACGATATTGGGCAATTTATTGGAACCAATATGTGGGTAGGCGTCAACGAGGATTTCGGAAGAGGCTCCATGTTCCACCAGCAGTTGCATGGCCTTGTCGATGGTGCCACGTTTGTGGGAGCGGGTATAGAGTTTGCCGTCGGAATAAGTACCGGCACCTCCTTCGCCAAAGCAATAATTGGAATGGGGATTGACTTGGCCAAACTGCTGGATGGCCCGCAAATCCCGTCGGCGGGTGCGCACATCGGTGCCCCGATCCAGCACGATGGGCTTCAAACCTTGCTCAATCAATTCCATCGCCGCGAAGTATCCCGCTGGGCCTGCGCCTACAATGATCACGGCGGGGCGATCGGCAACCGATTTGAGTTGGGCTAGGATGGCAGGTTCGGCCTCATACGCTTCGCCAACATATACGGCTACGCGCAGCAAAAAAATGGGCTGGCTGCTCCGCGCATCTACCGAGCGGCGCAGCACGCGTAAGTCCTGGATTTGATCTTCCCGCAAATTTAACTTACTGGCTGCTTTGCGCCGGATGGCCGTTTCGTCTTTGGCTTCGGCGGGCAGCATTTTTATATCGAATTCGTGTAACATGTGATGGGTTGTTGGGGCAACCGTTTCGGTTGCCCTTTATCGGGCCAGGGCAACCGCAAGGGTTGCCCCTACGGCGTTTTTTTTCGGGTCCATTCCCCTTTTTGACCCTCGACAAAATCCTCAGGGATAAAAATATTGATGCTGACTTCTTCGGGTATTTCGCCACTGGTGAGGGTGTTCAAAATGCCCCGGTTGCGCAAGTCAAACTTGACATGCAAACGATCCACCGATTTCACGGGATCCAAACGGTACCGCCCCTGTTCGATCAAGCCCTTGAGTACACTATCGGTGCTGTTTTCCTTGTGGATCACAAAAATTTCCAACATGATCGAATTGCTGGGCCAGGTTTGTACTTTGAGCGAATCATAAAATTCAAAAGTGAGGGTTTGGATGCTATCCGACACCTCGATCACTTCGTGAATCGTGCGCTTGATCTGGGCATGGATCAGCAGCGGCAACGCAAAAAGAACACAGGCTAGCAGCAATTTTTTCATAAGTTGATATTTGGGTTGAGAAGGTTGAGAAGGTTGAGAAGGTTGAGGCTACCGCGAGCGACTTAGGCAAAGACTTTGTCAAAATCGCTCGCGGTAGCCTCAACCTTCTCAACTTCCCTAAACCTTCCTCAACCTATAATAGCTTTGCGGATTTTCACCAATTTTTCCAACATCGCTTCCAAGCGTTCCAAAGGTAACATATTTGCCGCATCGGATTTGGCTTCAGACGGGCGTGGATGGGTTTCCAGGAACAAACCATCTACCCCTACAGCAATGGCCGCTTTGGCTACCGTTTCGATGAGGGCAGGGCGGCCACCCGTTACACCACTGTCTTGATTGGGTTGTTGGAGTGAGTGAGTACAATCCAAAACGACGGGCACCCCGAAAGATTGCATCACGGGCAGCCCACGGTAATCGATCACCAAATCCTGGTAGCCAAAGGTTACGCCGCGTTCGGTGAGGATGATTTTTTCGTTGCCCGATTGCCTAATTTTATCCACCGCGTACTTCATGGCTTCCGCACTCATGAACTGTCCTTTTTTGACGTTCACGACCTTACCCGTATCGGCGGCAGCGACCAAAAGACTAGTTTGGCGGCATAAAAAGGCCGGGATTTGCAACACATCGACGTATTCTGCAGCCAGTGCCGCTTCTTCATCGGTGTGAATATCGGTGATGGTAGGAATGCCGTAGTGTTGGCCTACTTTTTTCAACACCTCCAGTGCCTGTCCATCGCCAATCCCGGTAAAGGAATCGAGGCGCGAACGATTGGCTTTGCGGTAAGAGCCTTTAAAGATGTAGGGAATTTGAAATTGAGTACACAATTGGTGTACTTTTTCAGCAATCTCAAAGGCGATGTCTTCACCCTCGATGGCGCAAGGGCCAGCAATGAGGAAAAAGTTTCCACTGTCCAGATGCTTAAGATTGGGTATTTTGTCCAGCATATTTGATTTATGGTCTAAGAAAACGCAAATTTACACGCAAAATTAATCCCTTTGTCCTATTCTAGTGTTAAACGAGTGTTCAATACCCGTTCATAATTAAGCAAAATGCGATTCACCATCTTCATCCTTGTTTTATTGCTCATCGACTTTTATAGTTTTCAAGCGGTTAAGCTGATTATGCAAGACTGGTCGATGTTGGCAAAAAATATTGCCTACGGCTTTTTTTGGGGCCTTACAGCGTTCAGCGTATTTTACCTGCTGGCCCATTATTGGGGCTGGGCGGATGGCTGGAGCAAAAATATGGAGACCTACTCCCGGACTGTGGTTTTTATCATCTACATTTCCAAGTTTCTGATTTTGCCCATGTTGCTCATCGATGACTTGCGCCGCCTGACGATTTGGGTCGCTCAACGGGTGAATGGGGATCCTGATTTTGACATTGGTCGCTCCAAGTTTTTGAGTAAAATGGGCGTGTTTTTGGGCGCAATCCCTTTCTTCACCCTGTCTTACGGCATCCTCCGCAATCCCTATCGGTACAAGTTGTTTCAGCAAACGATTGGCATCAAAGGCCTGTCACCCAAGTTGGCAGGGTTAAAAATTGTACAAATTTCGGACATCCACTCAGGGAGTTTCACTTTTAAGGATCCGGTAAAAAACGCCATTGACATCATCAATGCCCAAAAGCCCGATCTGGTCTTTTTTACCGGTGATTTGGTCAACGACCACGCCGATGAAATGGCGGATTACATGGATGTTTTTGACAAAATTGAAGCCAAGTATGGCGTGTATTCGGTTTTAGGAAACCACGATTACGGCGACTACCATAATTGGAAAAATGCGGAAGAAAAGGAGGCCAACTTGGAAACCCTCAAAGGCATTCACAAAAAACTAGGTTGGAATTTGTTGATGAACGAGCACCGCATCCTCGACATCAATGATGAAAAAATAGCGGTCATTGGCGTTGAAAACTACTCTGCTTTGCCCCAGTTTCCCAAAATGGGTCGTTTGGCGGATGCACACCAGGGATCGGATGGGGTCAATGTCAAACTATTGCTTTCACACGACCCTTCGCATTGGGATGTTCAGATTGTACCAGAATTTAAGGACATTCACGTTACTTTTTCAGGGCACACCCACGGGTTTCAGTTTGGTGTCGAAATTCCAGGTTGGATTAGATGGAGCCCCGCTCAATTCATGTACAAACAATGGGCGGGCCTATATCAGCAAGGTGAGCAATTTTTGTACGTCAATCGCGGCCTGGGCTTTTTGGGGTATCCTGGTCGGGTAGGTATTTTACCTGAAGTGACGTTAATTGATTTACAACCTGCTTAATATTTGTTTCAAGGCTGTAATTTTCAATAAGGTTTCGCTACTAACCTCGAAAGCCTTATATTTGGGCGTTCTCCAAAAAGAGCACCATCATTCACACAAATTACGCACAGCATGATCCTGTTTTTTGTATTGAGTTACGTATTGTTGAGTGTAAGTTTATACTTCATTTTTCAAAAATGTGGAGAAGCAGCTTGGAAAGGTCTGGTTCCTGGATACAACTTTGTTGTTTGGTGTAAACTAGTGGGGCGCAAAGCCACCCACGCCATTTTTCTCTTGTTACCAATCGTCAACATCTTCATCTATGCTGGTTTGGCGGTGGACATGGCACGTTCTTTTGGTAAACTCAAATTTTACCATAGTTTCCTGGCAGTCTTGTTTGCCCCCTTTTATTTCCTGTACTTGGGCACCAATAAAACGGACAAATACGAAGGGCCAATTTTGCCCAAGGAGCGGGAATACCGCCATAAATTGCACGAATCGCGTACCAACGAACGGCAGCACAAAAAACTGTTGTCCGAAAATCCTTATCAAAAGTCAGGCATCCGTGAATGGGCTGAAGCCATCATTTTTGCCGTTTTTGCGGCAGCTTTTATTCGGATGTTTTTGATCGAAGCTTACGTGATTCCAACCTCTTCGATGGAAGGTTCGATGTTGGTAGGTGACTTTTTGTTTGTGAGCAAACCCAGCTATGGCCTGCGGATGCCGCAAACGGTGGCCATGGTGCCATTGTTGCACAACCGCATCCCGATCCTCAACACCGAATCTTACCTGGAAAAACCCAAGCTCAAATACAATAGACTGAGGGCATTTGAAAGCATCGATCACAACGACCCGGTCGTATTCAACTACCCAGAAGGTGATAGTGTGTATATTTTCCCCAATCGTACCTGGAGCATTTACGATGCGCGGCGAGGAAGTATCCCTCCCGAGCCCAGCTCCATGATCAGCATCGGACAAGCCCCATTGGTGACGCGCCCAATGGACAAAATGGACCACTACATCAAACGTTGTATTGGTTTGGCTGGTGATTCCTTGCAAATCCGCAATCGCCAGGTCTACATCAATGGAAAACCTGGTGCCAATCCCAAGTACTTGCAATACATGTATCAGGTGTACAACCCTTCGGGAGCAGGCATCAACACCCAACAGTTCAGCGATTGGGGCATTTCTGCGGAGGATCAACTGCAAGGAGTTAGTGGTGGCAGTGCCAACATGATGCTGATTCTGAACAACGAACAAAAGAACAAGCTCAAAGCGATGGATAAAAACATCGTAATTGAGCACGTCGATATGAGTCGGACTCAAAGTCGGTTGTTTCCTTACGATACCGCCCATTTTGGCAGCTGGGATCTGGACAACTTCGGACCGATTTACATTCCTAAAAAAGGTGCAACCATTGCGCTCAACGCCGAATCCATTGCCCTTTACCGCCGGGTGATTGGCAAGTACGAAGGGAACGATTTTGCGGAACGCAATGGCAAGTTCTACGTCAATGGCAAAGAGGCCAAGACCTATACCTTCAAGCAGAATTATTACTGGATGATGGGGGACAACCGCCACAACTCGGAAGATTCGCGCTACTGGGGTTTTGTTCCTGAAGACCATGTGGTGGGGAAACCACTGCTGATTTGGTTCTCTCTGAAGGAAGGAAGCCTCGCGAAGGGGATCAACTGGCGGCGGATCTTTATGTCGGCGGGGAATCGGTAAGATTTTCCAACTGATCAAAAAAGGGCACATTCCACGATGAGAATGTGCCCTTTTTTGATTATTGCACCGTCAACACCCTCCCCGGACTCAACATATACGGCGGCAAATACGCCGGAATATTGCTAAACGGCAACACCTCTGGTTTCAAGTTTATGCCAATCACCTCCGCCATAAATTTCCGCCGCGCTTGAATCCGTTGCCACATTTCCGGGAATTTCTGCGCCAATTCAGCACGTAGTGCCTCATCGGCCAGCGCAATCCCATCTTCAATGTTGCTAGTGTGGTAAGCCGTACCGGTACCAGGAATTACATCCACTTGCAAAGCCATTCCGGATTTGAATTTCAATTCCGAGCCTTTAAACACTGGCGAATGCACCCACTCGTCGATGTGGATGAAATGCCCAGGATTGAGTTTTACCCCAAAAAATGGATCGCCTATTTCGCCGTGGATGAGGTCGTACAATTCTCCAGCAGGCACCCCGATGCCGATGTGTTCGTACCATTTGACGATGGCCCGGAAATATGGGATAGCCAGTTTTTGCAGGTAATCCCCTACCCCATCCGGCAATTCGGTTTCATCGTGCACCAACCAACCCGCCCGGGCATTTAAGCCACCCCAGAGGCACATGGCCATGGTGAAAGGTTCACCCACTTTAAGCGTATTCATGGAAGGACTCGGCAGACCGTAAGCCGCACGTGGGCCATTGGTCAGCATGGTATGTGCTCCCAAGGGGAAGCCGTTGAGTTGCATCAGGGTGGTAGCCTGCATTTCGGTCATGCCCGGCTGCATGTTGAAGAGCACATTTTTGAGGCCAGTGGAGGTATGGCAGGCCGCAAATTCAAACAAGGCCAATTGTTCAGCTTCGTTCAAGATGCGCAGCCCATCATCTGGGTTCATCAGCAAGGCATTGGCATTGCGCACCTGACGGTAGTTGCCACTGAGCTTGCGTAAGGTGTCGATCAAGTAAGAAGGGGTTTCAAAACAATAGTCTGGCTCAGCGAATTCGGCTGCGGAGAAATATTTCCAACCCGCTACCCCGATGGTGCTCTCGGCATCAATTCCGGCATCCTTTAAGGCCTGACTCAGCGATACCCCCGACAGGCGGTCTTGCCCCATCAAACTCAGGGACTGAAACAAAACCCGTTGTACTGGCAGTGGCGCCAATTCAGCGTAGCCCCAACCTTCGTTGCCCAGCAACAAATGGGGTGTGCCCGTTTTGCCAATAATCAACAAACTTTCTTCAAAACGTGGATCGTAGCCACAAAGGTAAGTGGTGTTGGCGTTGTGCTCACGATCGCCATAAACGATGACAAAATCGAGGGCTTCGACCTGCATTTTTTGGCGCAACTTGGCGATGCGCGCTTCGTAAATGGCCTGGCTCAGGCTTGGTTCAGTGGAGGGCATGCCAAAGTTTGGCAGTTCAACGGTGTTCAGGTTGATGGTCATGATGCGTGTAGGTTGAGGGGGCAAAATAAAGGTTTTAGTGGAAATCAAGGATCATCTCCAAGTTTCATTATCAACATAAAAATTAGCACAGAGGACACCAATGAGGGCACAAAGGACACAAAGATCGTCTACGTCTAACTTTGTGCCCTTTGTGCCCTCCTTGGTGCCCTTTGTGCTAAAAAGTGTCGCTTTGGGAAAAAAACCTCCGTGAAACCCTACAATTTCACCAATTGACTCGAAGCATACCCCCTAATCGTCCGCAAACGCAGGTAATACGCCCCACTCTGCAAACCACTCAAATCCAACTCTTTTTGATTCTCCCCCGCAGCCATACTTTGATTGGTCGCCAAACTTTGCACCCAACGCCCCTGTACATCAAACACATCCAGCCAGATGGGTTCGGCCTCTTTGATGGTAAAAGAGATGAGGGCTTTGGACTGGACTGGATTGGGCGCTATTTTGAGCTCCAGTTCTTCCAATTTGATTTCCCGGCTGTCGGTCACTACCTCAGGGGCCAGGATCAGGTTTTCGTCCCCGGGCTGGTACGCGGTGAAGGTGAAATAGACCAACATCATTTCATCGGTAGTGCCCTCCCCTACCCGCACTTCTTTGGGCGGTGTGTTCGGGTTGCTAAAGTTGTTGTTGGTATTGTCGTATACCGTTTCGCCATACACGGTAGTACCTGCCGGAATCACCATTGCTTTGGGAAACAAATAAAATCCTTGCCAGTGAAAATCCCAGTTGTTGATGCGGATGACTTTTAGGGTATCTTTTTTGGGGGTAATGCCCCAAACCTTGATGGATTTACCCAATAAGTGCATGTGTGGTGCTACGGCAATCACGGTACCTTGAACTGGAACTTTCAATTGTGATTTAATGGTTTTTACCTGATTGGCCGGTAAAACGAGCGGTCCATTGGTCAGCGACGAAAAGTGGTTGAGCAAAGGTAGTGTCTCCAATCGCCGCATCGGTCCCGATTCCAGGCGTGCGATGAAGCGGGTTCGATCGGTTTTCCCTTTTGAACCTGGAGCGTAGTGTACTTGCAGGATGATGGTCGCATTTTTAGGCAACAATTGCCCCATCCCTTTGGGGTAAAAAGTGGGAAGACTGCCGGGAACCCAGGCACCAATTTGTACCGCCGATTGAGATCCTACCCCGCCGAAACTGGTATAACCCGGCCCTGGATCGCGGGCATCCAGGCTCAAAACTGTTTTGGCCGTATCTGCATACACCAATACGTGGTGCACAACCTCCCCATTGCCAGGTACACATTCAAAAGCGGTGATGTATTTGTTGACATTCACCCCACTCGCAATGGGGAAGCAGCGGTATACATCCTTTTCCCCAGAAATGGTGTATTCCGGAATTTCTAAGCTCAACTCTGGTGTACTGATCACCGGAGCGGTAATGTATTCAGGGGTTTTGGGGGCATCTTTGGGATTGCCATAGGAGGCGGCACCAGCCACCCATTCCTGGATCAGGTGGATTTCATCGGCGCTCATCAGGCGCTCGTGGGCAAAACGACTATAGGTGGGATCGGGCGGCCAAGGCGGCATTTTCCCGGTTTTAACCGAGTATTCAATTGAAAAACGATTGAAATAGGCGTCTTCGTAACTCACCAGCGGGAAGGGTGCCAAGCCACCTTCGCGATGGCACGGGGTACAGTGTTTGTACAGGATTGGTGCAATATCCAAGGTCCACACTGGATTGTGCGCCGAGCTTGCGCCCCATCCAATCAGAACCAATAAAAACGTAAGGAGTATTTTCTGCTGCATAATGATGGGCTTTAGGAATAAGACGAACAAAAGGGGGTGAAGTTTAGAGGAGGGGGAAAGTTTAACATAGTTGAGGGGTTTAGATGGTAGAGGGAGGTTGAGAAGGTTGAGGCTGCCGCGAGCGATGTTGACATTGTACTCCTCCAAGTCGCTCGCGGTAGCCTCAACCTTCTCAACCTTCCTCTACCTCATTTTGAGCTAAAACACGAAGCCGGCAGTCCCGCCCCATTGAACAAGTTGGGCGTAGCGGTATTGCCCCAGGCGTAGCGTACCATCGTTGGGCGGGTCACCTTTTCAGATTGCACTTCTACGATGTTCTCTTTGGTGATTTTGGCTTCAGCGGGATGAAAAACGCCGTCTTCACCAGCCAGTTCAAAGTGAGTGATTTTGTCTCCTTTAACATTCAAACCTTCAGCATTGGCGAAATAAACCAACATTTGACCGGCACGCGCCCGACTGTTGAGGTAAAGTGGCCCTGCGACTACGGCATTGCTGGCTTTGTAATGTTTCACCAAAGCCAGGTTGGCCAGGCGGAGCCCTACATCTTGCTTGTTGCGGGGGTGGATATCGGTGGTATCTCCAATGTCGCTGGTTACAACCATGCCAGTATTGGGTACGGTGAGGGTGCGGCGTTGGGCATCGCGTAGGGCGGCACCTTCGGCAGGATTCCCGTAGGTATAAGGCGCAATTTGGCAATAATAGAATGGGAAGTCCTGCCCCCATTTTTTGCGCCAGCTGGTGATCAATGCAGTCATGGTTTCTTTGTAGGCATAGGCAGTAGTCACGTTGGATTCACCTTGATACCATAAAGCTCCGGCAATTTTGAATTTGGTAATGGGCTCAATCATGGCGTTGTAGATGCGGGCAATTTCGGTGGGGCCCCAACGTACGGATTCCAATTTTTTGGCCGCAGTGCTGATCAGGTCATTGCCTTCAAAGGCTTCTGTCGGCATCCAACATTCGGCAGGAGTACCACCCCAACTGGAATTGATCATGCCAATGGGGACTTTTAAATCGGCTTGTAATTTGCGGGCGAAAAAATAGGCGACAGCACTGAAGTTTTGCATGCTGGCTGGGCTACATTCAGCCCATTGTCCTTCCAGGTCGATTTGAGGCGCAGTGGCAGTGCGGTGGATCACCGAAAAAAAACGGATGTTCGGGTAGTTCGCTTTTTTGACTTCGTCTTGCGCGCTGTTGATGCCCATATTGGCCGACCATTCCATGTTGGACTGTCCCGAACAAAGCCAAATCTCGCCAATCAGTACATTTTTGAGTACGATCTCATTGTAACCCTTGATGGTAAGATTGTAGGGTGTCATGCTGCCTTTGGGCGTTTTGACAAATACCGCCCAAGTGCCTTGATTGGTTGCTTCGGTATTGAGGGTATTGCCATCCCAAGGGGTGTTGATGCTGATTTTTTCCTGCGGCTTTCCCCAACCCCAAATGATCAGATCGCTGTTTTGTTGCAAAACCATATTGTCGGAAAATACGGCTGGTAGTGATACCGCCCAAGAGAGTTGAGCCAACACCAAAAGGCAGAATGTAGAAAAATACTTGAGTAGTTGTTGTGACATGATATACTTCAGTTTTTGACCATTTTAAGGAGCTAAAGATGAACAATTTGCCGAAAGTGGGCAACCTGGAACCCATTTTTCTTCAGCTCCTTCAGTTGCGGGCTCTTCGGGTTCAGCAAAGGATTGGTGTGATTGAGGTGAATGAAGTAAATCTTTTGCTTTTCTGCAGCCGAAAGATCTTTAAAACGCTGCATACTTTCCACCACAAAAGGATGGGGAATTTCGGACATGTTGCGGTAATTGAGTTCTGCATTGTCGTAAAAAGTAGCGTCTAAAAAAGCGTAATCCACCTTTTTGATCTCGGCCACAATGTCCAGTGACCAGCGCTCCCATTTGTCGATATCGGGGATAAACAAAGCCGATTTATTAGGGCCTTCAATTCGATAGCCCACCGTTTCGGAAAATTCATCCCGGTGCGGCACTTGCAGAGGGGTAACCTGAAGATTGGCAGACAAACGCTGGGGTTCCTGTTTTTTTAGTACTTGTATCGCAATGTTCTTCAAGCTGATCAATTGGCTCCAGGGGCCATTTTTTTCTAAAAACTCCTGCATTTTGGGCATAGCGTATACGGGAGTGGATTTGGCATTCATACTTTCCCGGCCCAGGTACATCAGTCCGCTGTAGTGGCCAATGTGGGCGTGAGTTAGAAAAATCCCATTGGGGGTTTCCTCCTGTCGAAAAGGGCTGTATGTTTTGAGCAATTTCATTTGACGAGGCAAATCCGGGGTGGCTTCAAATAGGTAATTCTGCTTATTCAGTGGGTCGATCAAACCAAGGGAGACCACCATTCGGGTGGGATCAGGTTTTGAAAAAAGGGTTGCGCAACAGTCTTTCGTGCAGCCCGCATGGGGTGATCCCGCATCCTGGATGGTGCCCAAAACAATTATTGCAGGTGAATCTGTAAAATTCGGCTGCATCGACAACAACAATAAAGCATTGAAAATCAAAACTATAAAAAGTGTTTTCATGTTTTTTTATTTATCCCTACAAAAAAATGTAACGCATCTGACAAATTTCCATACAACCAGAGTAGCACCTTATTCCATCTTTACCCCCAAACACCCCAGACTCTCACAAGCTCAATATACGGCGATCTTATTTTAGTCCGCCACCCCTCTCCAAAATGTCATTTGGTATTGCCATGCCCGGCGCGTAGGTATTGACCTGCCAGCTCCTGGAATTGCTATGCCATTTTGGAGCATGCTGCGAACGTGCTCTTGTAACCTGACAGCTTTGACCCGCTGCTCAGCCTGGAGATTCTATGCTTAGTATTTATCACAAAAATAATTGAATGTGAGAAATTTAACCGACTTACTACTTTTTACCTTCTTGGCCATTTGCTTTGCTGCCTGCCAACAGAGTTCCATCATTGGCGAGGATTTGATCGATGAAGACAACACTCAGGTGCAAGAAATTGATAGCCTGAGCGTTGAATCGGCCAGTTTGTTGCTCGATTCCCTCTACACCACCAATGGTAGTCGTTTATTGGCCGGGGCTTATCACGATCCGTACCTCGGCAACATCAGAGCTCAATGTTTTTTTAATACCGACACACTCGGTGATTTTTCTCTTGATGACGACGACGATTTGCGCTTCGACTCTTTGAGCCTCTCCTTGCGGCACGATTATGAATACCCAGCTACCGATCATCTGCAAAGGCTGGCCGTGTACACGCTGGAAACCGAACTGGAAGATGAAACCTTTTATTTCAATGATTCTCCGGCACCGGGCACCTTCAACAAAATTGGCAGTGCCAGCTTCAACACCCGCACAACGCGCAGTAAACGATTCAACATTCGGTTGCCAGATGCCTTGGGGCAATCGCTGTTTAAGGTAGCCAAAGGGCAAGATGATTTGTTGCTGGAAAACGTGTTGAATGGCCTCGCGCTCATGCAAGAAGGTGACAATGAAGGCCAATCGGTAATGGGTTTCCCCACGGACAGCGTCTACGTTCGTTTGTATTACCACAATCAAAAAACGGACGAAGCGGGTGAGGTGAAAATAAGGCTGAAACCGGGGCGCCGCTTCAATCGCATGACCAGCGACCGCAGCAAAACCGCCATCAGTAAACTGGCTCAGCAAGGTATTCCCCTATCTTCGGCACAAAGTAGTCACCAAACCTTTATCCAGGCCGGGGTGGGCATCTGTACCAAACTGGATTTCCCCACGCTGCGCAGCATCCGCCAAAACCGCAACATCAGTGTCAATCTGGCTTATTTGGACATTCAACCCCTCAAAACCAGTTACCAGGGCAGTGATTTGTCTCCTTTGGAAAACATCTACGTGTATTCCCCTACGCACAAAAACACTTTGGCGGAAACCTACTGGAGCTCCAGTGACATCAATCCGGTCAGCGTGCGGCGCACGGTAAATCCCCTCACGGGCAATTCCAATTTTCGCATTTACCTCACTGATTACGTTCACGACATTCTCCATCAGGACGCCGATGATTACGAAGGGATTTTGTTGTACGCCCCAGTTTTCAGCACGGGGCTCAATGAGGTAGGGCGCCTGGTGCTGCCCAGCCAAGGCCTTTCGCGAGAGGCCATCAAACTGCATGTAATTTTCACCGTAATTAAATAAACAACAATGCTTTATCAACCGACTTTAACTCGTTTTTCCTGGGGCACGCTGCTGCTCCTACTGCTCTCACTAGGACTAGGTACATTGAGTTGTGATCTAGGCGGTGACGATGATGAAGACCTCCTTGGTGATTGGGAACAGATCAATTCCGGTTTCCCTGGGGTTGGGCGCAATGCCGCTGTCAGTTTTACTATTGGAGACATCACCTATGTTGGCCTGGGCTTTGATGAGGACGGCGAACGTTTGAGTGATTTTTGGGCCTATAACCCGAGCCAAGGATTTTGGGACAATCTGGGACGTCTCAGCACCGATGCCCAAGCCCGTTTTCCGGGATCTGCACGCAACGGGGCCGTGGCTTTTGCCCTCAATGGCAAAGGTTACGTTGGCTTAGGCGACAATGACCAGGACTACCTCGCCGATTTTTATGAATACACTCCTGCTACCCGCAGTTGGCGCAAAATCGCGGATTTCCCCGGGGGTGCGCGGCGCGGCGCGGTTGCCTTTGTGATCGGCGATAAAGCTTACGTGGGCACGGGTTATGATGACAATTACCTTGTTGACATGTGGAGTTATGACAGCAGCTCCGATGCCTGGTCGCCCGTCCGTGATTTTGGGGGCTCCAAAAGGGAAGGGGCAACTGCGGTGGTTTTTAATGGCAAGGCCTACGTTGGTTTTGGCAACAGCAATGGCGTGGCGCAGAAAAACCTCTACACTTTTGACCCACAACAAAACAGCTGGACGGAAGTGGAAAGCCTGCGGGATGACGACGATGATGATGACCAGGTGGATATGGAGTCACGCATTTCGGCTAGTGCTTTTGTCTTAGGTCAACGCATTTTTTTCTTTGGTGGCTCTACTGGTGGGTATTATCTGGGCGACATTTGGGCCTATGATCCGGCCCTGGATATCTGGACAGAACATACGCCCCTCAGCGACGATTGTGGGGCGGCACGTGCGACTACGATCACGTTTAGCTTTGGGAGTTTGGCCTATGTTACAACGGGTACGGCGGGCAGTGGGCGCTTTGATGATTTGTGGACTTTCTCGCCGGATGCGGAGCAGGAGGATTGTGATTGAGGCGATTTTTTAGTTTGATCTTCAATTCATTAAGACATATAAGAGAGGGTTAAGTTTGCTAAAAACGGGGTACGCTCCGTTTTCCTTCAGCAAATGAAGATGGCACTGCAAGGGAGCGGTGTCATCGTTTTTTTTGGCGCTTGGATTTGCCTTGGCAATTCAAGGTTTTTTTGAATTTCTTCTGCTGCAGGTTTCTTTTTCTTAACGGTTAGTACATGCGGCGTGGCGGCGTTTAGCCGACATGTACGTCATGTACGTCATGTACCTTGTTAGCAACTGCCTTTATTACATGTTATCTACTTATCTGCGTTTATTTCATTTTTAATTTTCTGAAGAACCTCTTTGTAATAAGTAAGATTCTCATCATTGTTTTTTAATGCGATATCTACCGCTTTTTGATAACTTTCCAATGAGGCCTTTAAATCTCCAGTTATTTTCAAAGCTTCTCCATACCTATCATATACATTAGGAGATGCAGGAAAATGAATAGTGTTGGATTTTAGAATACATAGACCAATTTCTGGTTTATTTAGCTTTGTCATGTATTCATATCCTAAATTATTAATATCCCATTCTCCGAAAAGTTGGGAATCTACTAAGTTTTTAATACAGCTACTTATTTCATTTTCTGATTCTCCTTTCTTGAAATTTTCGAGACTTTGGTTGAGTTTTCTTTGCAATTGAATGTATGTTTCAAGTTTGTTTCTCCTTAAGAGATCAGCAGCTTTTTGGGCTTCTTTGAGTGCTTGATCAAATGTTTCTTCTTTTTTAGTAATGATTTCTGGTTGCACACCTATTCCTTCCCAGCTAGTATTAGTAATGGGATTAATTGCTCTTCCGGTAGGGATAAAAACAGACAACTGATCGTTAATGCCCCTTGTTCCGCCTGGATTTGCTGCTCCTGCAGACGTTTGTCCTATTAAAGTGGCTCTTCTTTGTGTTTGCATATTATAGGAGAATTCCTCTGCTCCAGAGAATGTTTCTTCACCAATCATTACAAATAGGGGTATGTCAAACATTTTTTTACCACCTACTACTTCTAATGTCCAAAATTCTTTAGTTCTATCTCCTTCTCTGTAATAGAGGCTATTTAAGTGCAATTTCTGAGCAAAGAAATAACTACAAAGATATTGGACCATAGATGGATCTCCACCACCATTTTTTGTTAAATCAATGATTACTGCATCTGCTAAAGACATCAATTTCATATAGGCATCCGCAATTTCTTTCGCTCTATCCATAGGTGCAAACATCCTTAAATCCAGATATGCAACATTGCCTTCCAGCATCTTCAATTCATTAAAGCCGTGATTAATGCTTCTGTAATTATTAATCTGCCCCCTTCGATGCTCTGCTTTTGCTTCCAGCGTATTTTTTGGGGCGATATAAGGTTGATTGGACATTATCCTCATATGCTTATCCTTATTGACACTTTGCACTACCTCTGTGAGGATGGCCGCAAATCTTTGATTGTCTTTACACCTATCAAAATACCCCGCTTTATATTGGTTATTAAGATGTTCGCTCGTTTTCTTTGCAATATCTGGATAGATGTAGAAGTCTTGCATTAACACAGACAGTTTTTCAATTACATCTTTTTTATACGCTTCATCTAGGGTAGTTTCTTGACTAAATAATGCTTGCATTGAAAGGACAAACAAAATAATTAATGGATATTTCATACGTGATTTTTGCTTTTGTGAATAAATTTTAATGCCCATTTTCTGGTTGTTGCTAACATGTATTATACGCAACCCTGCTTCCTCTACCTCGCTCATTGCCGCTGTTGCAATTGACGGCAATGAGCTTAAAGCTACAAAAAAACGGGAAAAACAGCATTGACACTATCCTGTTTTTTGCACTACCACTACTTCCGCAACTCATCAGTACCACAAAAGGAAAAATTGGTAAGTTGTAGGGAAACATCACCTACGTTTACGCCCTTTCCTGTCCCCATCTTTGTGTCATCAAACGTAGCAAAAGCAACCGCTGAAAATATTCCTCAAGATCAACCAACACTCGAATATGGACCTTTTCCTAAAATATTATACCCTTGATTGGTTGGCAATGGCTTTAAGCCTGTTGGCCGTATATCTATTGGGCAATAAAAACAAATACGGGTTCATCAGCTTTTCAATCGCTAATGCATTATGGATATTCCTTGGTTTTTTCCTGATGAATAGTTTGGGAATTGGCATCGGAAACATTGTTTTCCTGATTATGAACGTTCGGGGCTTTATTTCCTGGAACAAAAAAACCAATACAAATGGCTAATCTATTTTCCCCGCTTAGCATAAATGGCGTGCAACTCAAAAACAGGGTTGTGGTATCGCCGATGCAGCAATACAGTCCAATGTTTTTGGTTGGCTTCAGAGACTTAGACTAGCGGGTAGTTACTTTTGAGTCAACTACCCTATCTTTATCGGCTAAATCCACTTGCAATGCCGCAACGCCGCATCATCTTGTACCATATACTGGCCTGGTTGCTCTTTTTTACCCTGCCCATTTTGTCCACCTGGCCTAGCTCGGCGGCAGTAATTCGTTTGCCGAGGCCGCCGGGGATATTCTGGCTGAGCAGCTTATTGCAACTGATGCTTTTTTATGGTACCGCGTATTGGCTGATGCCTCGTTTTTACTTAAAAAAGAAATACCTCTGGTTTGCGTTAGGCATATTCGGGTTGTTGCTGTTGAGGGGTTTGGTTTTAAGTACTTTACCTCCACCAGAATTCCCTGGAATGCCCGTGCCAGATTTACCCCGCCCAATGGGTTTTGGTTTCAGCAGAATCTTTCTGATTTTTCCAGGTTTTGCCACGATTGCCCTGGGTATGGGGTTCCGGCTTATTGTGGAGCACCGCAAGGTAGAGCAACAACAAAAAGAAAGAGAAACGGAGACCCTGCGCTCGGAGTTGCGCTTTTTACGCTCACAAATCAGTCCACATTTTTTGTTCAATGTGCTGAATAGTTTGACTTCCCTAGCGCGCAAAAAATCAGATTTATTGGAGCCCTCCTTGATCAAACTCTCGGAGCTGATGCGGTACACTTTATACGAAACCGAGCAAGATTTGATTCCATTGGAAAGTGAAATTGACTACATCGAAAGTTACATCCAACTCCAACAGTTGCGTTTTGATGCACACCTACAACTCCAGATCCAGATCGATCGCAGCGGGATGAGCCAACACCAGATTGCACCCATGCTGCTGATTCCACTGATCGAAAACGCATTTAAGTATGGCAGTCAGGTAGTTACCAGCCCAAGTATTGTTTTGGAATTGTACTTGCAACAGGATCAACGACTGGTTTTGTACATCAGAAACACCTGCACGGCAACAAATCAGCCCTTTGATTCAGATGCGGCTACTGGCCTTGGATTGGCCAATTTACGCCGAAGGTTGGCTTTGTTGTACCCCGAACGGGCAATGCTGATTACTCAAAAATCGAATGCTGAATTTGACGCCAAACTCGAAATTGATTTATAAGCCTTTACCCAAACCACATGAAAAGTATCATTATTGACGACGAGCCATTGGCCCTTGATTTATTGGAGGACAACTTGCAACGTATTCCTTTTGTAGAAAATGTAGCCCGCTGTAAAAATGCCTTTGAAGCCATTCAGGCCATTTCTATACATCGGCCCGATTTAATTTTTCTGGACATTCAAATGCCCGGTTTGGATGGATTGTCTTTTGTGAAATCATTGCCACAGCCCCCCATGATCGTTTTTGTCACCGCCCACAAACACTATTCGTTGGAAAGTTACGACCTCAATGCGCTGGATTATTTGGTCAAACCCGTCAGTTTTGAGCGCTTTTTGAAGGCCTGTACCAAAGCTCAGGAATGGCATCAACTCCGCTTGCGGGTGGCCGCAGCAGAGACTAGTTCACCTGTTCCCGCTCCATCAAATTTTATGATGATCCACATTGATTACAACCTCGTTAAAGTGAACTTTCAGGATGTTTTGTTTGTGGAAGGATTGAAGGATTATGTAAAAATCTTTTTGCAAGGCGCCCCAAAGCCCCTGGTGACCCGTCTGAATTTAAAAGCAGTTGAAGATCAGCTTCCAGCAAGCCAATTCGCCCGTATTCACCGCTCCTACCTCGTCGCATTGGACAAAATAGAGACTTTAAACAAAAAATCCCTCAGCATTGCCGGGCATGAGTTGCCCATCGGTGATTCAGCCTGGGAACGTTTACAGCAATATTTTAAACTCAAATAGTTTTTTGTCATCTCCACTTTTTGCCTTTTGATCTACACATAAGTTTGCCTGGTATACACTAGCCTTCGAGCGTCAGGTAGCCGACCAACGCATTGGCATGGATGAGTCATCTTTAGCCCGGAATCCATCGAATTGGTGGGCTTCTTTTGCTAAAATCCATCTACATGAACCGAAAATTTACCTGGATAATCAGTTTCTTTTTTTTCGTCGGGAGCCCCTATTTATGCGCACAAAGTGGCGGTGTAGATTCAACATCCATTGTACAATTGTTGCGTGCCTATAAACCAGATCGTTTTTATCAAGGCACCCTTGGTGAGGTACTCAAGCAATTACAGGGAGAGACTGGTATTCGTTTTGAAGGTAACCCTAAGCTGTTCAGCAGCACTCGAATTGAGGATCGCCCTTTCAGCCAAACATTGGAAGAAGTCCTTAACCGCTGGTGCAAGCGCCTCCAACTCAACTGGCAGTTAGATGGTAAAAATAATACCATCAACATCATTCGTCGCGGCGATAACAACCTCAGGAATGGGCTACCTAGCACAGCGGTCAAATACCAGGGTCCTGCCAAGTCCAATAATTTCACCCTCAGTGGGGTTGTCAAAGACGCCAGTAGTGGCGAGTCGCTACCTTTTGCCAGCATTTTGATCAAAAAAAACGCGACTGGTGCCAGCTCCAACGGCGATGGTTACTTCACACTATTGAAAGTACCAAGCGACACTTCAACTTTAATCATTTCCTACCTTGGCTACCAAAGCCTTGAGTTGCAATTGAATCCCGATTTGCCCAAGAGCAATTTGATCATCGAACTATTCGCTGAAGGTTCACTTCAGTTGGACGAAGTCACCATTACTGCTGAAAGCGAGGCTCTGATGCGCCCCAAAGAATCCGGCAGTGTTGTTCAGTTGACGCCCAAACAATTAGCCAAGCTCCCGAACGTAGGAGAACGCGACATCATGCGTTCCCTTCAACTGCTGCCAGGGGTGTCTGCCGCCAATGAAAGCACCTCTGGCCTTTTTGTACGTGGAGGCACTCCGGATCAAAACTTGATTTTGTATGATGGTTTTACGGTGTACCACGTTGATCACTTGTATGGTTTTTTCTCCGCCTTCAACTACAATGCACTTAAGGATTTACAATTGTATAAGGGGGGCTTTGAATCCCGTTTTGGAGGGCGTTTGTCCAGCGTAACGGAAATTACGGGCAAGGAAGGCAATGCCAAACGTTTTTCAGGAGGAGGGGACCTGAGCCTCCTCAGTGCCAATGCCTATGTCGAAGGACCGATTGGAAAAAAAATCACCTTCCTGGCTACGGGGCGTCGCTCCTGGAAAGGCCCACTCTACAATCAGATTTTTAACCGCTTCAAAGGGGAAGAAGAAAATGGCGGGCCTGGGCTAGGTCGGCAATTGGGAGGTGGTGGCGGCGGGCCTTTTGGAGGCTCAGGCGGACCTAGTTTCAACTCTACTGTTTCCTCCTATTTCTACGATTTGAACGGCAAATTAACCTGGCGTGCCAGCAAAGCAGATATTTTTTCCCTCAGTTTTTTCAATGGCACCGATTACCTTGACAACAGCACCAGTATTGATTTTGGCGCATTTGGAGGAGGAGGCAACCGCAGTGGAGGCATTAGCAATACCGATTTGACCAATTATGGGAATATTGGTAGCAGCTTGAAGTGGTCGCGTCGCTTTTCACCCAAGTTGTATGGCAATACCCTACTGAGTTTTTCCAATTATTACTCAGATCGCGACCGCACCAATCAGGGTACCATTACCAATCCAGATGGGGAAGAGCGGGAAATCCGCAATGGATTGATCGAAACCAACAATGTTAAGGATTGGAGCCTGCGCTCTGATTTCACCTACGACCTGGATGATCGCAATACCTTGGCTTTTGGCCTGGCGCTGACCTATTATGACATCGCCTATTCGTTCAGTCAAAACGATACCATTTCAGTTTTGGACCGCGTGGATCAAGGCGTGCTGGGTGCCCTTTACCTGCAAGATAAAATCAGTCTTTTGGATAAAAAGCTGGATCTCACCCCGGGCATTCGGGCATCCTATTTTGAGCCTACTGGTAAGACCTATTTCGAGCCTCGTTTGAATGCGACCTATCGATTGACTTCGCGGGTACGCCTGAATGCGGCCGTGGGGAAGTACTACCAGTTTGCAAATCGAGTGGTGCGGGAAGATTTGCTTTCGGGCAGTCGCGATTTCTGGATTTTGTCGAATGACCAAAATGTACCCGTCAGTTCCGCCTGGCATTACATTTTGGGGGCTGCTTACGAAACGCCCAAGTACTTGTTTTCGGCTGAAACTTATTACAAAAAATTGAACGGCATCTCGGAGTATTCTCTGCGTTACTCCTTGCGTCCGGGGCAAATTAGCTACGAAGAGAATTTTTATTCGGGCCAGGGTTTCTCCCGGGGTATTGAGTTGCTGGCACAAAAAAAGAGTGGAAAGTACACTGGTTGGGTGAGTTATACGCTGGGGCAGGCGCGCAATCAAATTAACATCTATGGCGACGACTATTTCCCGGCCAATCAGGACGTGAGCCATGAGTTTAAAGCAGTGGGGATCCGAAAGATAGGGCGTTGGGATTTGTCGGCTACCTGGATTTATGCTACGGGAAGACCATACACCGCGCCGGACGGCGGGTACAGCATTACTCTTTTGGACGGAACTGAAGAAGACTACATCACGACAAGTGCTAAAAATGGGAACCGCCTCCCTGATTATCACCGCTTTGACGTGGGGATAACCTGCAATTTTAATCCGCGCAATGACGGTAATGAGCGGGGTAGCGTGGGGCTATCGATCTTCAATTTGTACGGACGCAAAAATGTGTGGTACAAGGAATACCAAATCGATGAAGGTGAGGTATTTGAAGTGGATAAAAACTACCTGGGGTTCACCCCTAATCTCACTTTTACCCTCAAACTCTAAAATTTATTGAACATGAAAACAGCAATTTTCCAATATATCAAATCGTGCATGGCAATGGCTCTTTTATCCATCAGCCTTGCCTCATGTGAGGACAATACAGGCATTGAATTCAATGATGTACCAGTAGTGGAAGGTTATTTATTCGAAGGAAATTCAGTCGAAATTCAACTTACCCGCAAATCACCTTTTGATACAGAATTGAACCTCGATCCCGCAGACCTGGACGCGCTCAACCTGAACATCAAAAGTGGAGGAAAAAGTTATGCTTTATTGCCCCAAGGCGATGGGCTTTACCGCAGTGGCAAGGATGGATTGACCGTTCAAGCAGGCCAAACCTACCAATTGGAATTTGAGTTCAAAGGTAAACCGGTGAGTGCGGAGACCACCGTTTTGGCAAAGCCTCTCGGATTTACGCAAGATGTGACTTCCATCAGTGTACCACAAATCTCTTTTCCCCCTAGCGGCGGGATGAGGAATTTTCCTGATCCAGTCAAATTCAATTGGAGCAATGCCGATCAATCTTACTACCTGTTGGTTGTCGAGAATACCGAAACCGACCCAGATCCCATTTTTGATTTCAGTGGTTTGGGGATCACACCGCCTCCGCGCTTGTTTCGGGTAGAGCCAACTCAAAACAACACTTATGAACTAAGAAGCCAGCAATTCCAATATTATGGGCAACACCGGATCATTTTGTACCATATCAACGCCGAATATGCCCTGCTGTACCAGGATTCCGGTGACAACTCGCTCAATCTGAAATCCCCTCCGACCAATGTCAAAAACGGACTGGGCATTTTCACCGCCATCAGTTCCGATACTTTATATCTAAACGTTACCCAGTAAAGAGCTCTTAGGAGAGGGTTAAGTTTGCTGAATCATGGAAATCAAAGTATTTGGCAAATGAAGATGGCACTGTGTGAGAGCGGTGCCATCGTTTTTTGAATGCTTGGATTTGCCTTTGGAATTCAGGTTTTTTTGAATTTCTTCTTCTGCGCCAATTCTATTAGCCAAAATTGCCTTTTTCTCTAAATTCGGAAGGTGTTAACCTTGCATGTCTTTTGAAAAATCTACTCATATAAGAGGTGTCTTCAAAATGCAATTGGTCTGCAATAATTTTTAGCGGGGTGTTTAACAAGATGCCTTTTTTTATCTCCTGAATCAGCTGCTTGTCTATCAATGATTTTGGAGTTTCCTGCATCACTTTTGAGGTGATTGTTGATAGATAATAAGGCGTTATCAAGAGTTTATGGGCATAAAAAGCCACATCGTGATGTTCTTTTACATAGCGTTGTAATAATGCGCCAAATTCACGCAAAATCTCTAATTGTCTCGGCATCGCTGGCAATGAAAGTCGTTGCGAAACTTTCATGATTTCTTCATCAATCACCAACATTAAGCTTTGAAGATAATTGACCATTAAATTCTTTTTTTGCCCCCCATGAAGATTGTTATTGAGCCAATATACCTGTTCAGTCCATATTTTAAGTTGATGAAGTTGCTCGAATGTTAATCTAAAAATGGGGTAGTTGTAAGTAAATTGGCAAAACGAACTGGATACATTACGAAAAACATCATAAAATACATCATCAGACATTTTGAAATAATCGGTTGAAAAACCTTTGGATACTTTTAAAAAAACAGGGCGCATATCCCAATTTGCAATTAAAAAATCGCCCTTTTTGAACAAATGTTTTTTATTGTAAAGCATAACTAATGCCCTACCCGAGTTACAAATCAGTAGTGTACTATTTCCAACATTGAGTGGTTGCATCAAATCATTTTTCAAATCTGTTTGCCCTAAAAAGAAATCCTCGATTTCCACATTTTCATTAAAGCCTATGTCGACATTCATTCTTTGTTTCTATTTTTCATGCAAAACTACAGATAATCTCTATAAAAATTCAATTTACTTTCTAAAAGTACCCAGATTGCTTTGCTTCGAACTAAGTGTTTTGGTAAAACTCAAACTACTTTTGCAGCATAATCTAAATCTAAAGAAACATGTCAAGTAAAAAAATTAAAGCATTGGTAATTGGTCATACGGGATCAACAGGATCTGCGCTCTTGGATATTTTAATAGCATCACCCAATTGTGAATCAATTGTTGCTATTGGTCGAAGAGAAAATTCAGTGCACAAAGGAAATCCAAAACTAACGCAAATTATTTTGCCCAACATGATTGAAATTGGTTCTTTGGATACCCAAATAGCGAATGGTGCAAATGCTGCTTTTTGCTGCATCGGAACTACATTTAATGATGTGTTTAAAAAGAGTAAAGCCGAAGAGTATCAAAATGTGGACTTTGGTATAGCGACAGGTTTTGCCCAATTTTCAAAATCAGCGGGTGTCGAATTTTTTGCAATTATCACTGGTGATAGGTCCGACTCCAAAAGCAATTTTCGGATGACAAGGGTAAAAGGGGAAACCGAAGATTTTGTAAGGTCAATGAACTTTGGTAGAACTGCAATATTAAGACCTGGTTTACTCAATAGAGGCGAGGGTAAAAGGGGCTGGTTAGAGCAAATATTTACGGTAGGCGGAATATTTGGGCTTCCTGTTGCTAAATTGGCACAAGCGATGGTGTGGATGGCACATCATCAGGCAGAATCAGATGTCGCCTATGAAACTGTTGACATAAAAAAAGCAATTTCTAAATATGAGTTAATGCACTAGAATAATTTGCACAAAACTGAATCCGAGAGGTATGGCTTTTGAGTTTTGCTTCTTTTTCTTTAATCGAAGAACGGGGTCTTTTTGCTTTCATGGAACGTTATGCTCCCCGAAAATGCGACGCTTAGAATCAACTTTCAGAGAGCGATTGTTCGCCCTATATTCAAGCTCTAAACTTTAGATTATTTTTGACTTTGCCCCATTCGATGCTCCTTACCAGTTCATCCGTTTTTATTGCGTCCTCCAATTGTTTGGCATACAACTTCCACCAATAGATTGCGGGTATGACGTTCCCACAGTGTTTTTCTAATCGATACACCAGCTCATTATTGGGATTGTCTCTTCCATTAAGAAGCCTGCTTAGTTTAGTTGGATGAAGATCAATCTCAGAGGCGAAGTCCTTTTGGTTTCGACCAATGAGTTTGATGTACTGTTCTAACTGATGTGCAAATGAAAATTCTTTTTCAAAATCACTTCGCCCGAGATAATCTTGGATCAGTAATTTCATGCGCATCAGTGCCGACAACAACCTTTGTTCCTCAGTGCTTTCTTTTAAAGCCTTTAAGCGTAAGGCTCTGAACTCTGCTTCAATAGTCTCTTTTTCCAGCTCATCCAAATCGGCTGGAAACACGTAGCCTTCAACAATCTCCTGATCAGTGAATTGTTTGCTCAACTCAAGATAGATTTTTTCGTTATTTTTCATCTCCAAGGTATTGCACTAGGCTTTTATTTTTCAGTGCCATTTATAAACTGTATTTTTTAATGGGTCAATATTTTTAAACTCACTAAATTCTTTTTTCTTATTGGCTATCCACCAGTCATAATAAGCTTTTGAGGCAATTTCATGTGTCTCATTAGTATCCAAAAATAACTCACTATAATCACTTTTCTCTAACAATGGATTTTGGGATGGAAATCGTCCAATCAAATATTTACTACTTATCGCAACTGCTCTAATTGATTCAATTGTCCATAAAACATACAGTCCTAGCGTGCAATCTTGCTGATAAAATGATGAAATTCCATTGCGAGGGAAATTCGTTATTTTTTGAGTCTCGTTTCTGTATGCGAGTAATGCTGGTATGTCCAGATAGGTAAATGCAGGAAGATCAGCAGAGTCATACTTACCTGATTTTAATTGCTGAATATATTGGTCTACATTGACGTTTTTAATTTCCTCGTTATTGTCCTTATGACAACTGGTCGAAATTATTAAAGAAACAAGAACGATTATGAGTTTTACGGTTTTCATAGTTTGATTATTTTGGTTTATCTTTTTTTTAAAGATGGTCAAATTAGCAATCTGGTTGCGCCTTCATTAAGCTTGTGCCTAACTCTTGCACTACCGCAACTCTCCCTCCTCTACCCCGCTCATTGCCGCAGTAACCATTGACGGCAATGAGCTTAAAGCTACAGAAAAGCGCCTAAATAATACATCGAAATTGCCCTGTTTTTTTGAGCCAGTGTGTAAAAAGACTTGAACGATTGGCGAGAATTAGCGGAAGGAACATTTTTTTAGCATTCGGGAACAATTGGTAAATAGCTGGGAAACATCGCCTAGCTTCTCAGTCTCCTTCGCTCCTATCTTTGTATCATCAAAACGAACAAAATTCTTTCAAACTTAAAATTGAAAAAAATGACACACTTCACCGTCCCAGCCAGAAGCGAGGTTTCAGAAAGCAACCAAGTCCACTTTGACAACCTGCAAAAAGGTCTCGGCTTTGTACCCAACCTCTACGCCACCTTTGCCCTAAACGATACAGCGCTGGGTGATTACCTTACCCTCCAAAACCGCAAAAGCACCCTACGCGCCAAGGAACGGGAGGTCATCAACCTAGTAGTGAGTCAAGTGAACGAATGTCTTTACTGTCTGAGTGCCCACACTGCTTTGGGCAAGATGAATGGCTTCACAGACGAGCAAATTCTCGAAATCCGCAGCGGCGAGGCAAGTTTTGACGCCAAATTGGATGCGCTTGCCAAATTCGTGAAAGAGGCTACCATCAAGCGGGGCAAACCCTCTGCCGAAGTGGTCGAAAACCTCTTTGCCGCAGGCTACAACAAAGCCAACCTGGTAGATATCCTTATCGTCATTGGCGACAAAATCATTTCCAACTTCCTGCATGGGGTGACCCAAATTCCGATTGACTTCCCTGTAGCGCAGCCTCTGGAGGAAGTGTACGCGTGATTTCATTTTTAAACAGTTCGTCATCCCGAATTTACAAGTATCACAATGAAAAAATGAGCACAAAGGACACAAAGGCAGCACAAAGGACACAAAGGTGAGACGTTGACGAGGCTTTATATCCAAAATAAGATAAAGCCGAGGCGTATTGCTTTGTCAAAATCGCGTCTTTGTGTCCTTTGTGCTGCCTTTGTGTCCTTTGTGCTAAAAAAATGTCGCTTTGTAATCTCTGAAAAATTCGGGGTGACTCATGTTTATTCTTCGGGAAAAATTGGTAAGCATTTATGAAAAATTGGTAAACGACAAAGGCCCTTTCCAGCGTAATTTTGTGTCAACGAAACCAAGTCTAATCTAAACTCCTAGCTGCCAATTCATCACTCATCATTCACCACTCATCACTATTTACACATGGCAACCAAAATCAACATCAAGAGCTTGCCCATAGGCTACCAGTCCATCATCTCCAACGGCCGCCACTCCATCGTGGGCGACGAACCCCTCACGAGCAAGGGCACCGATCAGGGCTTTTCGCCTGAAGACCTCCTCCTCTCCGCGCTGGCTTCCTGCAAGGTGGCTACCGTCCGTTTTATCGCCCGCAAAAAAGGCTGGACGGTAAGGGACGTGGACGCAAAATTGGAAATGTCCGTAAAGCGCAACCCCGACCGCAGCCTCGCTACCACGGTGACGGTGCAAATGGAAATCGAAGGCGACCTGAGTGCCGAACAACGGGCAGAACTGCTCCACGAAGCCGATAACTGTTACGTCCATCGTATGATCAAGGGCGAATGGACAATTGAAAATGCTGTACCTTTCGGAGAAACAGTAGAAGCCTGATGCGCTACGAATACCACGACCCAGCTTCTGGCGGGCAGCTTCTGATGACGACAGATGAACCTGACTTTGCCCGTTACTTTTTTAGGGAGCGTAACAAGCTGTTCAATGCCCTTGTCTGGAACCGAGGCGAGGCACAATCGCTGACCATTGATGAGCTGCGTTTCGAGGTGCCTGCCAATGCTTTTTTTGCGCTCAACGTCAGTCATTCCTTCCGCTTGGAACGGTCAGAGGATGCGGTGATTTGGCAGTTTAATAGGGAGTTCTATTGCATTGTCACGCACGATGCGGAGGTGTCCTGCTCCGGGCTGCTGTTCTACGGATGGCGGGAGGGCGAGCCGATTTTTTTGGATGAAAAAGATATCCGGAGCTTCGGCCTGCTGGTGGAGGTTTTTAAAGAAGAATTTCAAAACCGGGACAATATTCAGGGAGAAATGCTGAGGGTCTTGCTGAAAAGACTCATCATCAAACTGACCCGTCTGGTAAAAACACAAGCCCACGCCGATGTTCTTTCCGTAAACGAACTGGACACGGTTCGTCAGTTCAATATGTTGGTAGAAAACCATTACAAGCGGCTTCACCAGGTGCAGGAATACGCCAACCTGATGTTCAAGTCGCCCAAGACCCTGAGCAACCTTTTTGCAAAGTATAGCGAAAAAACACCCTTACAAGTCATCAGCGAGCGCATCTTCCTCGAAAGCAAGCGACTGCTGCTCTACACCGACAAGCCCGCCGGGGAAATCGGGTACGAACTGGGCTTCGGGGAGGCGGCACATTTTAGCCGTTTTTTCAAAAAAATGGCGGGGGAAAGCCCGTCGGAGTTTAAGCGATCGTTGGTGGCTGGGAAGAAAGGGCAAGAGTCTTAAAGTCCAACACAAAGCGCTTAGAAACGTAACCAAAGTACTGTAAGGAGCTCTCCCCCTTCAAAAATAATAACCCGGATCCCCTTCACCCCAATGTCATTGACTTAAAAAAAAGGTGCATTCAGTGCAAAATCGTGCTGAGGTCTGCCAACCCCCGACCCCTGGAAGGGGAGTACATTTTACGTATGTTTAAGATTTTGTCTTTCAGTTAAAAAGCAAAAAAATTTCAAGCTCACGTAGGCTGTACTCCCCTTTCAGGGGTCGGGGGTTATGAGGCAAAAGCACACAACCAAATTCAACGCAAATTTCCTTAATTCAACGACATTCCCCTTCACCCCCCAAATTGTCCACTCCACGGAAAATGATTGGGTCAACTGTAGCAGAGCCTGGAACTTCGCAGTTGACCGAATTGAAAAACTACGTGGGAGATGAATAAAAGCCTTACTTTTTTTCTGTTTTGCTGTATGTTCAATGTCTGCCAGGCTCAAGACTCCAAATTGATCCTCCAACCCAATACCCGCTTGCCTTTGGTGGTGGTGGTGAGTGCTGAAATACAGCCAAATCAAATGCTACAAAGCGTCGAGCAACTCCCTGAACCATGGCGAAGTCAGCATCATTTCCTCTTGCTTTTTGGCGAAAACCTGGATAGCAACTTTATTGCGCTAGTGTTGAATACCCTATTAAACAGGGATGAAGGCCATAACTTTGACAAACAAAGGATATATCTTTTGGCACAAAACATCGATGCAAAGCTGGAGGCCTATCTGCAATCGAGAAGTCTATTTGCCGATGCTCATTTCCAGCGTAAGGAATCGGTATCAGGTCAACCCTTTTTGGAAACGCTTTTGACAAAGTGGAGCAAAAGCAGGTTGTGGGAAATTGATGTTACCAACATCGAGCAAAATCACATAAAATATACTGTCAAATACCGGAAGTTAGGCTTGGGCTTCCTGCTTGGCCACAAGACACAGAAAGTCCTGGAGCAAGACACGGCTTATTTGCCCAATCGAATCAACACGCTTGGTATTTTGCTCAATTATCGTTTATCCAGGCATTTGCAATTGATGACGAGGATATCGGGTAGCTTCAAAGTACCCAACCAAAAAAAATTACAAAGCAGTATTTTTGATCAAATTGATCCTAACGAAGGGGGCGAACAAACCATTTTAGCTGAATTAAAACTTCATGTTTTCGTCCAAAATTCCTTCCAACTCAATTATCTATTTCACACATCCGGGAAACTTCAAGCCTACACCGGCGCCGGGCTATCTGCGATTTTTTTTGCCTCTACTAAAACCAAGATTGAAGAAACGATTGATTTTTCGAATTTTTCGGGAGGTATAGATGGATTAGGGTTTGATTCTGCAAACGATTTGCCGCTGTTGTCGCGCTTCTTTTTTGACCCCTACTTCAGTGCTGGTGCACGATTTGAAATGTCAAAACACAGCGCTTTGCTTTTTCAAATGGACTATCATTTTGCAAACCAAAAAGGGAAAGTGAACGAAACGTTTATTGACCAGCACTCCTTTAAACTTTACCCTAATTTGGGGGTACAGTGGACTTTTAGCAAAACCAGTAGCCAGTACCAGTATTTGAATGCAAGCAAAAGAAAGAAGCCAGTACCGTAAGCCCATTTTTCAATATCATTATTACGTCCACCTCACCCCTCCATTTGTCCACCTTACGGAAAATCCATTGCCAGCCTGAATTAGAGTTGGAATCTTTGTCATAGAAAACACAATAACTATGGAAGGTACAACTTTGAAATCAACCGAAATCATGATGGCCCTGATGCTTTTGTCCAGCGGCCTAAATGCTCAAAGCACCAAGACCATTCTGGGCAAGTGGAAGGGAGAAGAAGACGCATCGCGCCAAATTGAATTTTATCAGGAAAAGGATGGTAGCTTCAGTGGCAAAGTCATCAACGACAACGGCAAAAATCCCAAAAACGGGCACCTGATTTTTAAGCAACTCAAATACGATGAGCAAAGCCACACTTACAAAGGCCAAATGATGCCTCCTGATGCAAAACTAAGCATCAATGCCACCCTTACTTTTTCTGACAACAATCGCCTGGAAGTGGTGGGAAAAAAGTTCTTCATGACCAAGGTTTTTCATCTTGTCCGCATCCGATAAACCCAGTTTAAGCATGAAAGTGGCAACACTTATTGGCTTGCTTTGTGTATTGCTAAAGCCTAGCGCACTGGGGCAACAGGTTTTTTACAATCTTGATTCCCTGCTCATTTATGCTACCGGAAAAAACAAATCGATCCAATCGGGCACACTGCGCTTTGATCAGGCCAAGCAAGCTAAATTAGCGGCTATTGCCGGGATTCCAGACTTGGGTGGCGGTGCGTCTTTTTCTTACACCAACAACACCCGGCTGCCGGTCAATCTGTTTCCTGCCGAGGTATTTGGAGGCGAAAAGGATACTTTCCGGGAAGTCCAAAGTGGAATCCAGTACGTGAGCAATGGAAATGTGTATGTCGATTTAAAGTTGTTCAACCTGGCAGCTTGGGAAAACCTACACTTGTCCAAACTGAACATCGAAGCTACCCAATCTGACAATCGCATCACCTTGAAAAACCTGCAAAGCAATATTGCTGCCAACTACTTTAATATTGTCAATTTGCAGGAACAACTCAAAGCTACCCAGCAAAATGCAAGGGTTGCAGATACCTTGTTTCAGATTGCTACCCAGAAATACCAGCAAGGGCTTGGAAAACCTCAGGACGTAAACGAGGCAAAGAGCAATTACCTGAATAGCCAGGAAACGGCTCGACAGGTTGAGTTTTTGATCATCCAACAGTACAATTTCTTGAAAATTTTGTGCGATATCCCCGATCGAGACTCCATTTTGATTGGCCAATTCATCGACAATGTCGAAACGCCGCGAATGGCTCCAGTGCTGCCCAATCGGCTGGAAGTATTCAATGGTTTGATGAAAGAAAAAATGGCCTGGTCGAGTTACCGCCAAGCCCGGTTTGCCTTGCTACCTACCGTGTCTTTGTTTTGGTCAAACACCAGTCAACAGTACAATACGCGCTCGACTTTGTTTGATCAGGACGTTAGCTGGATTCCCAGCAGTTTTTTGGGTGTGAAACTGAATTGGAATATCCCTTCATCCCAGGCCATTGCCCAAGTTAGTAAAACCCGTTATGACTATGCGTTAAGCAAGTTGAACACGGAACACCTGCAAAGCAAAATGGAAATTGAGGCCAAACAATTGGTCAATGATTATCATAAAGCTGCATCTCAGGCCCAAACCAATCGGGAAGTATTTCGACTAAAACGAGATACTTACACCAAAAATCTGAGCTTGTACAATGCCGGATTGATTGGCCTGGATCAGGTTATGAACAACTACAATGCCCTGATAAATAGCCATTACAACCTGATTTCCTCTACGATCAGTGTGCTGCTGGCCGAGGCAAATATTGCGCTCAACAACAACCCAAAGTAAACGCGATGAAATTCCAGCTATTTCTTGGTCTGATCCTGATTGCCCTCTTGGGTGCTTGCGGCAAAGCCACCGAAGAAACCAAACCCATCCGCAAAGATGTAGTCGAAACGGTTTTTGCATCGGGTGTTTTGGAGGCCAACGGCACTTATCAACTCACCGCACAAACCGATGGGTACCTAAGCAAGGTCAACTTTGAGCAAGGAGACCTCATTCGGGCAGGAATTACCTTGGCCGTCATTGAAAACCCTCAGAATGTATTGAATACCGAAAGTGCCGCAGCCCTGTACGATATAGCCAAAAGCAATACCCAATTCAATGCCCCATCGCTGGTGCAAGCCCGCAATACTGCGCAGATGGCCAAGCGCAAAATGGAACTGGATTCGATACAAGTAATTCGTTATCAAAAACTACTGGAGGCCAACAGCATTGCCCGCAATGATTATGACAACGTGCTTTTGCAATACCAAACTTCCCAAACCAACTACGCCAATGCACTGGAGAACTATGCGGTTCTCCAGTTGCAGGCTAGGCAACAATTGATCATCAATGCATCACAAAAGGAGGTCAATCGAACCTTGTCTGGCAACAATGAAATCCGGGCACTCTTTTCAGGCAAAGTCTACCAAAAGTTCAAGCAACGCGGAGACTTTGTCAAGAAAGGAGACGTCATTGCCACCATTGGAGACCCCAACCTCATTTATGCCAAGGTCAATGTAGACGAGGGAAACATCAGCAAAATCCAAATTGGCCAGGAGGCCGCAGTGCAGCTCAACACCAACAAAGAGCGGATTTATCCAGGCAAAGTGGCCGAAATCTATCCTGCTTTTGATGAAGCAAGTCAGTCTTTTTTCTGCAAAATTTTGTTCACCAAGCCCCTCGAATTCAAAGTGGTCAATACGCAGCTTCAGGCCAATATCGTCACCGGAACGCAGCACAATGCCTTGCTGATCCCGCGGAGGTACCTGGATTTTGGCAACCAGGTCATGGTAAAAGACCAGGACAAACCAGTGATTGTTACCACGCGCTTTGTCAGCAGTGATTGGGTGCAGGTGCTGACTGGCCTGGATGAAAACATGACCATCGTTACTGAAAACATCAAGTAAGACCATGCGCAGCAACATCAATGTCGAAATAGCCTTAACGCACATATTCACCCGCAAGCGCCAGACCCTGGTGGCGGCGCTGGGAGTGACCATGGGCATTGCCATGTACATTTTCAGCAATTCCCTGATGAAAGGTTTTGGAAAGTATTCTCGCACCGAAATCTTCAAGGTCACTCCCCATCTTAGGATTTACAAGGATGACGAAATCAGCAAGCCCCTGATTGAAGCAAAATCGCCCCGGCAAGTGGTGATCATCCACAACCCCAAGATTACCACTCTTTCCAGAACCATCATCAATCCTTATGCGCTGTTGGCGGAGGTAAAAAAGCAAGACTACATCAGCTCCGCAGCGCCGCAGGTCAATGTGGATGTGTTTTATCAAAATGGAAAAACCCAACTCAAGGGGGTAGCCAATGGGGTGAACATGGTGGAAGCAGACGCCATGTTCAACATCCAAGGGACCATGGTAGCGGGCAGTTTGAATGCCTTGAGCAACAGCCTCAGTTCGGTAGTGGTTGGCAGTAGAATTGCCAATAAACTGAACCTGGGACTCGACGACAACCTGACCATTGTATCCTCAGCAGGTGTAGTGAAAGTCATGAAGATCGTAGGCATATTCAGCACTAAGAACAAGGCCACCGACGAGTCGAAGGTGTACCTCCATATTGCCGCAGCTCAGCAATTGGTCAAAGCAGGCCCAACTTACATCACTGATATTTATGCCAACATCAAAAATCCCGATGAGGCATTGGCTTATTCTCAACTGTTACAACCCATTACCAGCTACAAGGTCGAAGACTGGAAAACCACTTATGCGGATATTCTGGCCGGCGACTTGATCCGACAAATCATGTCGACTTCCGTTTCAATGGCCATTTTGCTGGTGGCAGCATTTGGGATTTACAATATCCTGAATATGACCATTTCCCAAAAATTGGACGACATCGCCATCCTAAAAGCAACTGGATTCGCCGGGCGCGACATCATTCGCATTTTTGTACTGGAAGCTTTAATCATGGGCATTATCGGTACTGCGCTTGGACTGATCTTGGGTGCCATTTGTATCCAGATATTGAGCGGCGTATACGTTGGTGGCCCCGCCGATTATTTCCCCATTTATTTCGACCCCGGTGTATTCATTACCAGTACAGTTTTTGGCCTTTTGATCACCATTGGTGCGGGTTATTTGCCAGCCCGCCGGGCTGCGCGGATTGATCCGGTAGCCATATTCCGAAAGTAACATGAAGAACCAGACCGTCATCCTCCGCACCCAATCCATCGGCAAGTATTTCTATGACCCCATCCGCTTCAAAGTGCTGGACGATGTGAGCTTTGAAGCCTATGCGGGCGAGTTTTTAACGCTGGTAGGCAAAAGTGGCTGTGGCAAGTCGACCTTGCTGTATTGCCTCAGCACCATGGATACGGCCTACGAAGGAGAACTCTTTATCGAGGGGCAAAAGGTAACTGGTAAAAAAACCGATGAACTGGCCGCCATACGCAGCAGAGCAATTGGCTTCGTTTTTCAGTTTCATTATTTGTTGCCTGAATTCAGCTGCCTGAAAAATGTGATGATCCCGGCTTTAAAATTGGGCAAATACAGCCATCGGGAGGTCGAAGAACGGGCCTATCAGAAATTAGATATGCTTGGCTTAAAAGATCAGGCGCTCAAGCCTGCGTCCAAGCTGAGCGGTGGCCAACAACAGCGGGTTTCTATTGCCCGGGCACTGATCAACGACCCCAAGATCATCCTTTGTGATGAGCCTACGGGAAATCTTGATAGCAAAAATGCGCAAAACGTATTCGACATTTTTAAACAACTGTGCTCGGAGATGGGCCAGACCATCATAGCCGTCACCCACGACAATGATTTTGCCAAAAACAGTGATCGGACCATTGAATTGGCTGATGGAAAAATCCTTAACACCAAAACATATCTTCTTGACTAGCAGGTTGTTCATATCTATATGCAAGTAGTTTTTTCATTACATTTTAACCCTGGAGAGGGTGTTTTTTATTTGCCTGGGACAATTTGAGCTTGTATTGTTCCCAGGCTTTTTTTATTTCCCTGCCCACCAGTTCAAAAACGCTGTGACTTTGAGCTTACCCACCAAAATAGGTGCTTTGAAAGGAACCTTAAGATTGACCATTATTTTGCGGTTCAGGTGCTGCGAGGCGTCCTTGATGGCCAGGCGATTGACCAAAAACTGGCGATTGATTCTAAAAAAATCAGCGCTAAATTGTTGACTTAAAGCTTCCAGACTTGGAGAGAGCAAAAAACTTTCCTGAGCAAAGGTATAGGCAAAACTGTATTCATTTTCAGTGTAAAACAATGCAATGTCTTTGGCATGCAATGGGATAATTTTATCCCCTTGTTGAATCAATACTGCCGGGTTTTGGGGCATAAGTTGTGATCTCAAGGCATGAATCATGCCCAAGAATTGATCCTCGCGCGGAACCGACATGTTTTCCTTGATGCTCAAATACTTTTGCAAGGCTTTTTCCACCGAATACCGCGTAAAAGGCTTCAAAATGTAGTCAATGCTAAAGGTATGAAAGGCTTCCAACGCGTACTTATCGTAAGCAGTACAAAAAATGACTGGAATGTTGAGTTTAAGCCGCTCAAACAATTCAAAACTCAGCCCATCGCCCAATTCTATATCCGAAAAAATCAGGTCGATCTCCGGGTTGCTGCGCATAAACTCAAATGCCTGCTTCAGAGAATGAAGGCTTGCGACCACTTCAATAGCGGAATCAATCTTGTTTAGGGTTCTGGCCAGGTCTTTAGCCGTCAGCTTTTCGTCTTCGATGATGACAATCTTCATTTTTTTACTTTAAACAGCTCTAAATAAGTGGGATTGACACACAAAACGCCTGCTTGGTGTCCACGATTTCCAATGCTTTTCCAGCGATCAAGTTGTAGCGCATATTCAGATTGCTCAGGCCAATTCCAGCTGAAGACGTAGCCATTTTTGGCTGTTTGTTGTTCCACACTTTGAGCCGCTCATCTTCTACTCCCAACTTGATCGTCAGTGGCTCTTCTTCGGTAAAACGGTTGTGCTTGAGGGCATTTTCAACCAGCGTTTGCAGGGCGTAAGCTGGTATTCGCCGCTGCAACAATTGTTCAGGTATTTCAAACTCACAAGACAATGCCTCATTGAAGCGCTTCAATTGCAAATCCAGGTAATCACGGGTGAATTTCATTTCTTCCTGCAAAGTGACCAGCTCTCCAGTCTGGGCCTTGATGGAATAACGCAAAAACTCCGAGAGTTTCACCGTGTAAAACTCCGCTTCTTCAGCATTTTCCTGAATCAAGGATTTCAAGGTACTCAGGGCGTTGAATAAGAAGTGTGGTTGCAATTGCTGCATCAGGACTTGTTTTTGCGCCTCCAGATTGTTCACTTCCAGTTCTTTGAAAGCCAAATCCGAAATTTCTTTGTCGTAACGCAGTTGCACATAATTGCAAATGATCAAAATGATGCCATTGATGAAAACAATGAAGATCAAAGGGTAGAAAAAGTTGGGCTCGGGGGAAGTTGGGCGTGACTTTGCGAATAAAAATACGAAGTAATGAAGCAAAGTGGTAAGTGCAAAACTCGGCAAGTATCTTTTTAGGGCATCGTTTTTAAAATGCATTAGCAAAAAAATATTGATGACCCAAAATCCGAAAAAGATAATGGTGAGGCCGAAAACTGCTGATAGAGCAAGTGCCAATGGCCAATTGTTGAGCAAATAAATCGGCAATACCCCATAAACACCCAGAATCGGGGAGGATAAGAAGGCCATTTGAAAAAGTCTATTCTTCAACATATCGAGCAGCTTTTAAAGGGAAAAAGAGGTGGATATAAGTACCCACCCCTGAACCAAAATGAATCTTGAACAACTTAAAACGGGTAAATTCCCTCTATATTTAACGAACAACAATTGTTTGCCTTTGGATGGTATGGGCAGAAAAATAGCCCAACACATTCCCCGTAATATTGTTAGGTGGATTGGCTGGAGTAGTGCCTCCCCCTGGCCCTTGCCCTGCTGATTGCGACAGCGTGAAAAAGTAATCGTAAATGGGTTTGTCGATGCAACGCATTTCAATGACCAGGGTATCCCCACGCTTGATTTCAAATTCTTGACTCAGGATGGGCCGCTCATTCGCCTTTCCGTTGTTGACATTGTCGTTGAATACCGTAATGGATTTATCTCTTTCGCCGTTGCGGTACTGGATGAAGCGGTAGTTGTTGCCGGAAGCGATTGGATCATCAAACAATGGCGTCGCTGAATAAAGGGTGTCCGTACTAAAACCAAAGGCAATTTCTTCGGCTTTGATGCCTTTGAATTCAACCCGATTGGGCATCTTGCATATGGCAGTGTACGTTTTCCCCGCAGACTCTACTTTCAGGGTATACGTTCTGCCTTCTTGTCCCTGCAGGTTGGCTGTGGTGTACACACCTGGTGCCGTTTCAGCAAGTTTTTCGCTGAACCCCAGATCATCACTCAAGGTCACTACTGCCGCTGTTACTGGCGGGTATTGGTTGGATGCACTGAAATTTACGGTTTTGGAGATCCTTACCGTGTAGGGCCCTTTTTGATTGGTGATTTCCCCTTCGATCACAATTTGGGGATCAGCCGAATTCAAATCGATTTCGATTTCTTGCTCGCAGGCGCTGAAAAGCACCATGAAGATGAAGAACAATGCTACGTTTCTCATTGCGGGTGAAATTTAGAATTAGAATTTAAAATTGTAGGTCACGCTCGGTACCCATTTGAACAGCGCCGTGCGCAAAGCCCTGGTACGACTGGCGTCATCGGGATCATCCTCAAAAGTGATGGTGTAGGCATTTTCGCGTCCGTAGGCGTTGTACAGTCCAAAATTCCAGGAGCTTTGGAATCGGCCTTTCCTCTGGCGTTCATACGTCGCACTCAAATCCAGGCGATGATAGGCGGGCATCCGGTAGCCGTTGCGCTCGGTGTAGTAATAGGTGGTGTTGCCATCCACGTTGTATTTTCCGCTGGGGAACGTGACCGCATTGCCCGTATTGTACACGAATGCCGCCGAAAACGACCACCGGGGATTGGCTTGATAAATGCCTACCAAGGATACATCGTGGGTACGGTCTTGCTTAGCCGCGTACCAGTCGCCATTGTTGATGCCCTCTATTTGGCGTTCGGTGCGCGAAAAGGTGTAACTCAGCCAACCAGAAAATTTGCCCACTTTTTTCTTCAAAAACAATTCAAGGCCATAAGCACGCCCAATGCCATACAGCAACTCGCTCTCTACGTCTGGCGAAGTGTTGATGTCGGCTGCGTCCTTGTAGTCTACCTGGTTTTGCATCGATTTGTAATAGGCTTCTACGCTAAACTCGAACTTGTTGTTGCCAAAATTGCGGAAGTAACCCAAGCTAAACTGGTCGCTGACTTCTGGCTTGATGTTGTAACTGTTGCCGATCCACTGATCAGTGGGGTTGGCGCTGGTGGAATTGCTCAGCAAGTGCAGGTTTTGCGTGTTGCGGGCGTAGCCTCCCTTGATGCTGCTTTGCGGGTTGATGCGGTAACTGGCCGAGAGGCGGGGTTCAAGGTAAGCATACGTTTTACCAAAATCTCCTTTTGCCAAGACCACACTGTCGGTTTTAATGCCTCGGTCGTAAATGTTGTAGGTGTCGCCACCCAAAATGGTGTAGGCCGAAAGCCGCAAACCATAATCAATGCTCAATTTGGGACTGGCTGTATAAGTGTTGTTCACAAAAAGGGCATTCTCCCAGCCATACCTGCTTATTTGACTAGTATTGTCGTCATTGTTGCTCGTCTCAAAACGGCTGGGCGTAATGGTGTGGTGGATGCTATTGAATCCGAAGCGCCAGGAATTGCGGGTATTCGAAAACAGTTGGAATTCCTGTTTCAGGTTCCAGTCTTTGATCTCGGAGTCGATGTTGAAGGCGCTACCGCCACTGCTGACTTTGAGGTCGTAATTGTACTTGCTGTAAATGAATGAAGTATTGGAGAAAAGTTTGGGATTCAGAATATGGTTCCAGCGCAAGGTTGCGGTTTGGTTGCCCCAATCGATCCCGAAATTGTCGCCAAAACCCAATTTATCCCGGCCAAAGTACCCCGATAGGAAAATGCGGTTTTTGTCATCGAGCCGGTAATTGGCTTTGGCATTGAGGTCGTAGAAATACAAACTATTGCCTTTAAAGTCTTCACTGGCCTGCAAAAAAACATCGGCATACGTGCGTCTTCCCGAAATCAAAAAAGACGATTTTTCCTTTTGAATAGGCCCCTCTACGCTCAGTCTGCTGCTGATCAATCCGATACCCCCTGAAACGTTGTAGTTTTGGTCATTCCCATCCTTCATTTTGACGTCCAGTACCGAAGCCAGGCGTCCGCCGTATTGCGCAGGGCTGTTCCCTTTGATGATGGTGGCATCTTTGATGGCATCACTGTTGAACGTACTGAAAAAACCCAGCAGGTGGGAGGCATTGTACACCGGAGCTTCGTCCAGCAAGATCAGGTTCTGATCCGCCGCGCCACCGCGAACGAAAAATCCGCTGTTTCCTTCTCCAGCCGACTTAATCCCTGGCAGCAACTGTAAGGTTTTTAGCACGTCTTTTTCACCAAAAAGTACGGGTACTTTGGAAATCTCTTTGATGTCCAGCTTTTCGGTGCCCATGGTGGTCCGGCTCAGGTTATCGTCTTCCTTGGTGGCACTCACGGTCACCTCATCTAGTGTTGTTCCAAATTCCAGTTTCCAGTCTATACTTTGGTTTTTGTCCAGTTTGATGGTTTGGATGATCTCTGCATACCCCACATACGAAGAGGAAAAAGTATAAGTCCCCGCAGGCAACGTGATGGAATAAAAGCCATATTCATTGGCGGAGGCACCGGTCCCAGGCAATTCCTTTACTAGGATACTCGCGCCAATTAGCTCTTCGCCGCTCGCTTTGTCACGAACATGGCCACTGATGGTAAATTTTTGTTGTGCATTTGCAGCGGTAACCATACCCAGCAGCAGAATCACCAACAATGTTTTAATTTTTTCCATTGATTAAATTTTATGCATAGCAATGGCCCTGAGAAGCACGGTTCGTGATGCTTCCATCAAAGTGCACAAGTGCACGCTGAAAGGGCGAGGTTTACATTTTTATGGGAGAGGGAAATGAGTCAATGGGGCAAGTTGTTTGGCCGAAGCAGACATTAGTTGACTTTAAATATTATACGCAAAATCAACCGTTGATATTGTCAACTATTTGGTCAAAAAAAATTATTCCTCAGCATTCGCCTTAATTTTGGCCAAAACCCGAAGAAAAGTCTCCAGGTCTGCTGGGGTGATTCCGTTCATGAGTTCCTGGCCTACTTCAATGTCAATCTTCGTAAAATCCTGGTGTAGTTCGGCCCCTTTTTTGGTAACTACCAAGGTCTTTTTCCTGCGGTCAATCTGGTCGGCCACCCTAACCACGTACTTGTTTTCTTCCAAAAAATCAATCTGGCGAAGGATGGCAGACTTGTCTTTACCCGTAAAGTCTGCCACGTCTTGCTGAATGAGTTCATTGTTGGTATTCAAAAAATGCAGGATAGCCATCTGTTCCATGGAAATTGAAAAGCCATGCTCGCGCAGTCTGCTCATTAGTTTTTTGGCAATTGACCGCACCGTTTCTGCTACGATAAATCCGAAAGGTTGCTCATTCATCTGCTTGCTGGTTTGATACCACAAAGGTAAAGGCATTTAGTTGATATTGTCAACTAAATTGAAAAATAAATTAGCCTTAAATGAAAAATGTGAGACTCCTCATGCTCACCCAATCGGATACCTAAACGTCGAGACCAACTTCACCCTTTTCCCCGTACTCGCCGACTTCCGTGCCGCCTCAATCACCTCCAGCACATGCAAAGCATGCTCCGCCTGAATACGTGGCTCGCCACTCGCGCCTGCCATGTACTCGGAGATGACAGTTGCACCCATTTGCCACACATAAGCGCCCGGATCGGGCACATGCCGCACCGTTTTTTCGTTCTCCAGTGTCGCCATATCCACCCCAAAAGGTGCCCAATCGTAGCCGATCAGGTTCATGTTGCCGCCGCTGCCCCAAATGGAGATGGTCGGTTTTTCCTGGCCTTTTCCTTCATGCCCGTATGGGTCAAAGTAGTTGAAGCCACACTGCACGCTGGAAATTACGCCTTTGCCGTGATCCATGAGGACTACGGCATTGTCTTCAGCTACCACGTCGATTTCCCCTTTGTTGTCGGTCTTGCGTTTGGGAGTCACAATGCTGGTCATGGCGGTGATGTACTTGGCGGGGCCCAACAAACCCGTCAAAGTAGCCAGGTTGTATACGCCCAAATCGGGCAAACTGCCCCCTCCTTTTTCATAAAAAAATGCTGACCAGGTAGGCCCCAAATGCCCGTAATGCGCGTGAGCTGCGGCAATTCGGCCCAGTTTTCCGGCCTGGATTTGTTGGGCCATGAAGGCAAATTGAGGACTATTGACTACTGCTGGGGCACCCCAAATGCGCAAGTTTTTGGATTTGGCCAAGTCAAGCAAGGCTTTGCCTTCGGCGTAAGTATTGGCCATGGGCTTTTCACTCCATACATTGCGGTCAGCCAGGAGGGCTTGTTTGTTGAGCCGACCGTGTTCCTGCATGTCGGTGAGGTTGAGCAGGAGGTCGAAGGGTTCGCCGGCCAGCAATTGGTCGATGTGGGGGTACCAATGTTTGATGCCGTATTGTTCAGCAGTTTTTTGCGCCCGTTCGGGAACGATGTCGCAGGTGCTGACCAATTCTACGTGGGGCGACTTGGAGATGTGGGGCAGGTATTGGGTCGAAACACTGCCACAGCCAATTATACTAACGCGTATTTTTTTCAGTGCTTGTGGGGAATTTGCTTGCAAAAGGCTCGGTGCAACTACACTAGCCGCACCCACAATCGCCGTTTGTTCAATGAACTGGCGGCGGGATAATTTTTTAGGCTTGCTCATGATGTAGGTGTTGAGTTGAGAAGTTGGGGGGCTGAGAAGCTATTACTCCACGATAATACCATATTTCCCTAAAAGTCCGATGATGTTTTGGCGAGAAAATTTGGCTTTTTTGATGCGGTTGAAGCTGGGATCGATTGAAAAATTGTGCGCAGTACGCAGGTCAGCCCCTTCCAAAACGCTGTCTTCAAAAACGGCAGCATTCAGCTCACAGTTGTCAAAAATGGTATTGCTCAGGTCGGTTTCCACAAAATCTACCCCTTCCAGTTGGCAATTCTTAAATACCGTACCGGAAATTTTCAACTGATAAAATGCGCTGTAATTCAAGGTGCAATCGGTAAAAGTGAAGGACAATAAAAAGTGATTGCAATAGTCAAAGTGTAAACCCAGCAATTTGCAGGCCTGAAACTCCACTTCCCGAAAAGTGCATTGATTCAATTTGGCCATGCTGAAATCACAATCGACAAAGGTGCATTGCACAAAGGTGAATTTGGACAAATCCACTTTGGCAAATACACATTGGGAGAAGGTACAAGCTTCATATTCGCCTAATAGCAAGGTCGTTTCGCTGAAGTTTTCACCGGTAAATTCGATTTTGTGTTGGTAAGTCTCATCCATAGGTAACTAGTCTAAGCCTAAAAGTTCGGAATACAAATCCATCATTTCTTCAGTGACCACTTCGCCTCTGAAGTTTTGGGCGTATTCCAGCCCGGTTTTGATCATGTTGTGCCGAAAAGCATCGTCGCTGAGGATACGCTCAATGCCTGCGGCGATTTCCGCAGGTTCTTCGGGATCAACCAGCCACGAAGCTGGCCCAGCAGCCTCGGGTAAGGAGGACACTTTGGAGCTGATCACCGGAGTGCGACTGAACAAGGCCTCAATCACCGGAATGCCAAAACCTTCCCAGCGCGAAGGGTATAGGAAAATCCGGGCCTTTTGGAAAATAGAGGGTAAGTCATCGTTGCTGACCTGAGTGAAAATGACCCACTCCTTCAGGCCCGCTTTTTGCAAAAATTCCAGCACCTGAGTTTTGTACTCTTTACCCTGGCCAATGACGACCAGCGGAATGCGCATGCTTTGCGGCAATTGGGCCATGGCTTGAACAATGCCCAGCAGGTTTTTGCGCTCAGAGATGGTACCCACGTAGAGCATAAACTCGGCGGGAAGTTGGTATTTGGCCAAAATGGGCTCGATCAACTTTGGTGATTTTTCCTGCATGAAACGCTCGTCGCAAGATTGGTAAATCACCTTGATTTTTTCGGGTGGAATGTCATAAAAATGGACAATGTCGGCCTTGGTGCTTTCGCTGATGGCCACAATGGCGTCGGCTTTTTGACAGGCATAATTGAATTTGAAGTCATACACCTGGCGGTCAATGAAGGGGTAATAATCCGGTCGGTGTTTGAACACCAAATCGTGAATGGTCACTACCGATTTGATACGGGTGCTGTTGATGCCCAGTGGCAATTCATTGCTCAGGCCGTGGTACAACTGGATTTTTTGGCGCTTCAGTGCGTAACGGATCGAGTAGCTCCGCCACAATATGCGCTGGTATTGCGAAGGGCTATAGGGCGTGAAAGAGGCACTGCTGGTAAAAAACTTGGTATCCGGCTTGCGCTCAATGCGGGGAGAAAAGAGGAAATAAGCGTGGTCGGGGTAATAATAGGACAAGTTTTTCAGCAAGGTACGGCTGTAATTGCCTAAACCGGTGAAGTTGTTAAAAAGCCGTTTGGCATCGTAGCCGAAGCGCAGCATGTAATGGGTTATTGGTTATGACCCATGAAGATAGTGGGTTCGGAGGGGATTTGGGAGGATTCGGGGGAAATTATTTGTAGTTGCTCCATTTAGCCTATTATTGAGGATGCCAAAATGTGCCTCAGGAATCCCTCCCGATTTATTTTCACCTAATCCTCCCCGTACTCTTCCCTTCCAACCAGCCCTCCTGTCCATTCGCCAAACGCACCTTGTCCCAGCTCCCGATTTTGTCCAAATAGCCCACTTTGGTGCCTTCGTGCAGGGTTCTAATCGCAGGACTGGCTTGTTCTGGACCGATGCGCAGGGTTGCTTCTTTGCTCAAAATCACCCCGCTGGGATTTTGATGATCGTGCCAATAACTCAAGGCAGCAGCCAGCATGACGAAAAAAGCCAGTGCCAATACTCCCCTTGCGGCCCAGGGCATCCAGGGTGCAGTTGGCTTGCGGCGGATGTACCAAAACAAACCCATGCCCAGCCAGATCAACACACCAAATGTGATCGCCCAAGCATTGGGGCGCATGATCCATTGGGGTTGCAGAAACCAGTCCCACCATTCGGGGGCGGCGCTGTGATCGATTTGGTCGGTGAGTTCGCTGCGCACCTGCTCTAGGTTGGCGAGGGTGGCTTCGTCGGTGGGGTCCAGGCT
>JAIXOO010000493.1 GCA_027486765.1 Saprospiraceae bacterium | reverse complement strand
TGGGGATCGATGCGGATTTCGACATTGGCCATTGGTTTGCCCACTGTACCGGGGCGAATGTCGGCGCGGGGCATCAGGGTACAGCCACCTGCATTTTCAGTCATGGCGTAAACTTCCTGAACCGCCAGTCCCAGTTTGTTGAAAAAAGCCTTGACCGAGTCGGGCGTAGGTGCCGCGCCAGTCAGCAAAACCCGGGCTTTGCTCAAACCCAGGCCTTGAATGATTTTTTTCTTCAAAAATGCCCCCAGCACCGGAATTGAGAGCAATAAATTCAAACGCTTTTCCGGCAAACGCTCCAAAATGGCCAATTGAAACTTGGACCAAATGCGCGGCACGGCCAGGAATATGGTGGGTTGGGTACTTTGTAGATTTTGGGCAAAGGTATTTATCGATTCGCTGAAAGAAATGCTGCCCCCGGTGGCCATACACGCACATTCCACAATGATGCGCTCGGCAATGTGATTGAGTGGCAGGAAGGAGAAAAAACGATGGTCGTCGGTAGAAAAATCGATCAGGTTGCCATTGACTTTTTCGTTGTGAATCAAGGCCGCGGCGTGGTAATAATTCAGCATCACACCTTTGGGTACGCCAGTGGTACCGGAGGTAAAAATGACCGTCCACAAGTCGTGGAGCCCCGGAAGTGGGTTGCCTTCGATGGGGGTGACTCCAGCCAGCAATTGATCCCAATCCAGGCCCTCTTCAACGCGTGAGTTGCCTACGTAATGCGGGAAACGGATCATTTCCACGCCTTCAACCACCCCCGAACGCATGCTGGCCCAATCGTCCAGTTTACCCACCAACATGACCCTTGCCTCGCTGGCCGTCAACACCTGATTGAGTTCTTTGGCAGTCAAATTGGGGTAAAAAGGCACCGAAACAAAGCCCCCCATCATCAGCGCCAGGTCGCTGACGATCCAGTGGTAGCAGTTTTTCGATACAATGGCTACCTTATCTCCTGGTTCGAGGCCCATGCCATGAAGCACCCGAACCAGGCGGCGCGCCATTTCGCCTACTTCGCTCCAGGAGTAGGTTTTCCAGTCCTCTCCTTCTGGTTGACGCAAAAAAACGGCGTCCCCTTTTTTTTGTTCCCATTCATAAAAATAGGCCAGAATGCTCTTCAGGTCGGCTTCATTCAAGCCTTTGAGTTCTTGTTTGTCTTGGAGTGTCATGGACTGATGTTTGCTTAAGATACAATCAAATCTGAAACTGTTGGCCATGCAATCGTTGCCCACCATCCACATACATGGTTTCCCCCGTGATGTAGGATGCAAAAGGAGAAACCAAAAACACACTCAACCAGGCCACTTCATCGGTGGTGCCGAGGCGTTGCATCGGAATGGTTTCTGCCAGGCCGTTCAACATTTCCGGGGGATAGTTTTCAAGCCCGGAAGACTGGATGATCCCCGGAGCTACGGCATTTACCCGAATGTTGTATTTGCTCCATTCCACAGCCAGGGTTTTGGTCAAGTTATCCACTCCGGCACGGGCAGCGCCTGTGTGGGCCATTCCGGGCACTCCCCGGTAAATATTGACGATGATGTTGAGGATAGACCCTTGTTTTTGGGGGATAAAAAAAGCTTTGGCCATCGCCTGGGTCATGTACCAGGTACCATTGAGGTTGTTGTTGATGACTGCATTCCAGCCTTTTTCAGCCATGTCTTCGGCCAGAGAGGGAAATTGCCCGCCAGCATTGTTGACCAAGATGTCCAGGCGTCCAGCTTTTTCGCGGATAAACGCTACGAGTTCCTGGATTTGAGCACTATCGCGGATGTCACATACCTGGTAGTGGCAAGTGCCCAGTTGGCTCAGACTCTCCTGGGCTTTTTGGAGTTTTTCTTCCTTACGACCGGAGATGAAGACCTGGGCACCCGACTTCAACAATTGGCTGGCGATGGCATATCCGATGCCACTCCCGCCGCCGGTAACCAGGGCAACTTGTTGGGAAAAAACGTTGGCTTGCAGCATAAACTTAAGGTGTTGGTGAAAAAAGGGTTCCAGGGTTCCAGGGTTCCAGGGTTCAGTGCCAACCCAGGAACTTTGGAACCCTGGAACTTTGGAACCTTTTTTACGGTATTTGCTTTTTCAATTCCCGCTCAAATTCATGCGCGTGAACTTCAATACTGTGGCGTTTAGCCTGGAGAAATTCCCGACTGACGTGCTCCGCATCTTTTTCGGCCAACTCCGCCAGATTTTTCGGCAGCGCCCAGCGCCCGGCAATGTAGTTTGCAGCCAACTTGGCCTGCAAATCACTGTACGGCCAAACGGCACCCTGCGGTTGAAAAAGCCCAATAAAAATCAGGCTGGGGTGCTCGGCATGAAACATGCGTAGGTAAAGGGGTACCCGGTCAGCTTCTTCGTAATTGATAAAATCAGGAGCAAAAAAAGGAGTGCTGATTTTGTAGCCCGTTGCCGCAATGATGGTATCGTACTCCTCCTCCACCCCATCGGCAAAAAACACTTTGTGGCCTTCCACCTTCACGAGGCCCTTGCGGGGATGGACTTTGCCGTGGCGGATTTTGTACAACAGCTCGGAATTCACGGTCGGATGCGCTTTGAGTACCGGGAAATCTGGATCTGGCAAGCCATAATCCGAATATTTCCCCACCTGAATCCGCAGACTCAGTTGGCGCAAAAATGCCGCGATGGGTTTGGGCACCCACAACATTTGGCCGTTAAAGGTATCGGTGGGTTTGCCCATAAAAAACTTGGGTACGATGTATTGTGGCCCACGGGTGCTGATGGCTACAAAACTGGCTACCCGGCTGATTTCCACCGCACAATCACAACCGGAGTTGCCCGCACCGACGACCAAGACCCTTTGATCTTTGAATGGCTCAGCTCTTTTATAATTGTGGGAATGCATGTACCGTCCCGCAAACTGCGTCGGCCAATTTTCAGGATGCCGGGGTACATTGTGGTGCCCATTGGCGACGAGTAAATAATCAAAGGTTTCCTGTTGCCCATCGCCAAGGGTGATCAACCATTTTTCACCCGCTATTTTTTCCGCCTTTTGCACCTTGGTATTGAACTGGATGTAGGGATACAAACCAAAATGCGCCACGTAAGCCTGAAAGTATTTCAACAATTGATCGTGGGAAGGGTAATCTGGATACTCAGCTGGCATGGGGAAGTCGGCAAATTGCGACATCGTTTTGGAGCTGATAATGTGGGTGGTTTCACACACGCTGGAATGCGACTCTTCCGCTGAATACACCCAATTGCCGCCAATCTGGTCATTTTGCTCATAACAGACGACATCAGAAAGTCCTGCTTGCAACAAATTTTTCAAAGTGGTAATGCCCGAACAGCCTGCGCCAATGACACAAATTCGCTTCATGATCTGATGTAGTTTTTATCAACGCTAAGTAAAAATAGTAAAAAAGCGAAAAGCGAATAACAAAAAGCAAAGGGAGATCCTTTTTTACTTTTCGTTATTCGCTTTTCGTTATTCACTTTTCACTTTTCACTCTGTTCACTCCATCCGAATCACCTTATGATTCACCCTATTCCCCGCCGGGTCAGTAATTTCGATGTACAACAAGCCTTTACCACCTTCTGGAAACAACTCCACGCGATTCAGGCCTACCACACCCTCTAAATTTTGCCGTTTGAGCACCTGCCCCAAGGCATTGTACAACACAATCTGGTAGCGTTGTTCGATGATAGCTTCTATTTCCAGGGAGACTTGGTTTTGGAATGGGTTCGGAAAGACCCGGGAAACAAAACCGATTTTTTCCTCCTGCAATACGCTAATTTTAGTGGCGTTGCCAGCTTGATGGGCACTCAAGTCCGCAGGCAGGTCCCCTTGCAGGTTGCTGCCTGTCGGGGTAGTTGGCACGGTAATGCAGGCATTTTTGGAGCAACTGCTTCCAAACTCATCCACGAATGACACCGTTACACAATATATCCCGGGGTTGAGCCCCGTGATGTTTTGGGTCGTACGCCCATTGGCCCAACTGAAACTTGCTGAGGCTGGAATGTTGACCAAACTCAGGGTGATGGCACCTTGAGCTGCACCAGCAGCCGAGGATGTGCTAACATATTTTAGCGCTGGTTTTAAATCTTCGATCAACACATCCGCAACCACTCCACAAGCACCACTAGAGGTACCTGTAATCGAAACGGTATACAAACCAGGAGTAGTAAATTGACCTAAATTATTGGGGCCGCCATTGCTCCACTTATAGGTTTTAGGCGTGGTGTTGCTCAACTCAATCGATACAGAAGGTGGCGAATCGTTGCACCAGCCTCTACCAATGTTTATGCTGGTAATCGAAAAGTCAGTTGAATTCCACGTTGGGATGGCGCGGAACGCATTTTCCACCGATTGGTTGCAGGCATCCGTTACCTTGACTTTAAAATTATTGCCAGAAGTGTACACATGGCCAAGGATATTCGCCTCCCGCCAGATGGGTTCATTCGGTGCTGAGGTATTTTTGGTTAGGGTATTGCCCGCAAAATCATACCACTCGTACTGATAAGGCTTGCGGCCGCCCGTTACTGTAGCTGTAGCAGTTAACCTATCCGAACTACAGCTCACCAGTTTTTCCACGGTCGGGATGGCCAAGGCTAAGGATCCTGTAGGCACGGCAATAACCGTGCTGGTCACCGTTCCACAAAAATCAGTCACACTCACCGTCACATTGCCGGAACTGGCCACAATCGCGGAACTGCTGCTGCCTGTGCTCCAGGCATAAGTATAAGGCGCTTTGCCCCCGCTGATCTCCACCCCTACGTCTTTTTGGCTGTTGTTGCCACAAATGGCGTTGAGGTTGTCCTTGAGCACCATCGCGGGCGGAGCCGCCTGGCCTACGTTGAAACAGCGGTAATACACCGTCCCACATACTTTATCCGTCAATTTCACACAGTGGTTGCCCGCCGCCAGATTGCTCACACAAAGTCCAGTTTTATTCAAGCTGGGCCATTGTAGCGTAAATTTAGTGGTGTCCACCGTCAGACAAATGCTGCCACCTTTCAACCCACTGCTACAAGCCGGAGTGATGCTGGCTGCACTATTGAAATCGGGCAGCATGGCCAGGGTGTTCTTTTTGAATTGAATTTGAGCCGCAGCCTGGCAACCTGTAGCGTCCGTCACCGTTACCTGATACAGACCCTCTGTTGAAATGGTGAAGGGATTGTTGGTGGAAGTGTTGCCATTGGGCCGCCGCCAAAGGTAGGTATAGGGGGCCGTTCCACCAGAGGGCGAAGCCATTACGCTCCCATTCGTCGCCCCACATTGATGCGCCTGACTGGCAGTGACATCAAAACTACAAGCCACTTGAGCAGTCAATACGGTAGCACACACCGCCCGGTTGTTTACTGCCAGGCTGTAGGCACCTGAGCACAAATTGCTGAAAGTATAGGTGCCCGTAAAGGCCGGAGAACTTTGTTGGCCACCGTTGGGCAAAGTTAATACTACCGTAAAGGGCCCTGCCGTACCCGTGGCCTCCACCGTGATGCTGCCCGTGCAGCCACTTATGGCCACGGTGGTGCCGACGATACGGATGATGGCGGACAAGTGGAGACTCAAACAAAGGTTGAGCAGGAGAAGGAGGATTGTCTTTTTCATGGTGTTTTGTTTTCACTTGATTTTCGCAAATCTTATTGCACAATGAACTTTTCCACTTTTCGTGCACCATTCTTACCCCAAAGTTCCAGGGTATAAAGCCCCTTTGGCCAAGTTGCCAGATCAATGTTTTCGGTAATGCTTTGGCTATTGAGTTTACGTTGGAGTTGTGGGCGGCCTAATAGGTCGTATACTACAAAACGGTCGAGTGTTTCAGCTGATTCGGCTTGTATGTGGAGCCTGGTGCTTACGGGATTGGGTGCCAGATTAAGCTTTGCTTCCAGGGTAGAAACAAGTGGAGCAGCCGTAGTATTACCTAGAGGGTCGTATACCCATAATTCCCTACCTTGCGCACTGATGGCCGTGAAAAACAGTTTATCTCCCGCTACCATGAGCTGTTGTGGCCAGGAATCAGTTCGACCAGGCAACAAATCGAGGTTCTTCGTCCCCCTGGTTAATCCATTGGAGCGCCATAATTCGATGCCTACCTCCCGGCGGTAAGCGCTGAAAAACAAGGAGTCTCGGAAAACGCTGATGTAATCACCCCCAAATGAACCACCCTCCCCTAACGCAAAATGATCTACAGCAATGCCTGTCGTTGCACGTGTTCCTTTGGTGACGCAGAGGTATTCTATGCCAAAATCGTCATTGGCCCTAAAATAAAGCGCCCCTTTATACGGTGTAAACCAGGTTGGTTTGAAATAAACTTCACTGCTCGGGATGATCCTGCGGGTGGCAGTGGGAGTACCATCGGTAACATTCAGTGCTTCGGATGAAAATGGATCGGATGAAAGTGTATCGGCAGAGAAATAAAACTTCCCTTCCCAGGAAAAGAAGGTACGGGTTTCCAGGTAAGGTTTTTGAAAAATATGCTCTTTGTATCGCCCCAGCAACTTAGTACCTGCAGCAGTACCGTCCGTGGAATAGAGGCCATTGAACGTCGTTTGGTAAAAAAACAAAAGTTTGTTGTCCAATGGCGTGGCATAGATAGGGGAACCTGGACTATTAGGTGTACCAGCTTCGATTTGGAAGTATGGTTTTGTTCCCGCTCTGGTACCATCACTGCTGAACAACTGTTGCCCTTGTCCTGTGACGGAGGCAATTCCGACCAGGCGATTGGGCAATGCAATCAACTGGCGAATGCCAAACAAGTCTTCAAATTCATAAATTCGATTGGCCTCGTATTTAGCTGTGGTCAAGGGAAGCGCATACAATCCATTTCTGGTACCGAAGAGATCCCCAATCTTGGAAGCATAATATAGGGCGTCTTTGTACAATACGGGGAGATACAACGTCTGAGGCGTTTCAAAAAGCAAACGTGTAGCAGAAAGACTACCATCGCTAAACCATATTTCACTTTTGCTATTGCGCTGGGCGATGAGCAAAAGGCCTTTTTGATAAGGAATAACGCTCTGTAAAACTGCCCCCTCCAAGTCCAACAACTTTTGAGTGCCTGCCTGCCCTCCATTCGATACCCAAATTTCTTTGCGGGTATTGCTGTAATGGATCAAGAACAATACCTTCGAACCGGCCACCACTCCCAGAATGCGGTCGTTTGCATCGGTGAAAGTGGAAGCTGTCCCAGGAGTGATGTCGAGCACCTGACGTGGAGCTTGAGCACTAAGCTGGAGGCTGATCAAGAGATAAAAAAACAGCAGAATATTGAAATATTTCATGGTTTGACGGGTAAAGGAACGATGAAAAAGTTCTGGGACACCACTCTTTTGCAGTGCCCAGACATTATGTAGAAATTTTATTACCGAATTGATTAAGACCAAGGGTCATAATTTTTTTTCCACAATGGCGGAAAGTGAAGAATTGGCGCCGTTGTTAAACTTGGCCAGTACTTGATATTGATAAATGACTCCACGGTCAGCGCCCAAGTCTTTCCAGGCATACAACTTGCGACCACTGGCGGATTGCCCCAAACTCAAATCATCACCCTCGCTAATCTCCAGCACCCGGTATGGAAGCATTGGCCCACCTGCCCGGCTTCTCAAGATTTCAAAACCGCGAATTTTAGCACCTGCAGGGTATTGCCAACTCAACTTGACCACCCATTGGTTGCCAATGAGTGAAGATTCGGCGCTAAACTGCTCGATATCCGGCATTTTCACCTGAAAAGCCTTGATGGTTTGTGGTGTAGAGGGTGTAAACAGGGCACTCGAATCAAAGGCCAGCAAGCGGTATTCCCACTCCAGCTCGTCTTTAAGGGTAGAATCCACAAAAACCTGAGTCTCTACCGGGCGGCCATTTTGACTCAACACTTCTTCCCAGGTGATTTTGCCTAAGGCCCGTCGCTGCAATACATGGCGCAGCACATCACTGGAAGTGCTGGGTATCCAGGTGGCTTTAACCCCTTTGTCATTGGCTTCAAGGGCTGACAATACTGGCGCGTTGGGTGGGTTGACATCCGGGCGGGTCAAAACCAGAATGCTGGAGAAAGCAGACTCATTCTCCCGAAAATCCACAGCTTTGACCCAGTAGTACATTTTTCGGCTCAGGGTTTTCATGTTGAGGGTGTCCAGAATGGTATTTGCGGCTACTGGCTCTGGGGAGACTTGAAATCGCTCGCCATTTTCATGATCCGAACGGTAGATGCGGTAGCCTTTCAAATCCGCCTCGCTGTTCTTCGTCCAGTTTAATTTGACCAAGCCCGCTCGATCAATTGAGCCTTGCAAGCCATTGGGTTTCGCGGGTGGGGTTTCGTCGATGGGTTGACCCAAAAAAGCAATGGATTCGTGTTCGTGGTCTTTTAAATCTACGGCCTTGATTTTGTAAAAATTGGTATGCGCTGGAGTGGTATGGGTGAAGGTCCGCACACCTGCCCCTTGCATGCTGCCCAAAACCTGAAAATTGGCATCTGGTTCAGTGGAGCGATAAATGCGAAATCCCTTGATTTGCTCATTCAATTCGGCAGGGAAAGACCAATTCAAACGCAGGCCTCCAGAGTTCAAGCGGTCGATGGTTTCGATAACGGGAACTCCACCTAGGGGCATGTCCGCACTTTGAGCGGATACCACTATTGACGGAGAACCGACGACACCAAAGGGGCTACGCCCGCGTACCCGATACCGATAGACCGTACTTTGGCTCAAGATGGTGTCCGCAAAGTAGATGTTTTTATCATTGGGTTTGTCGGCTTCTTCCAGGCCAATTAGGGGTCGGTCATTGCGTAGCTGCCAGCTTTGGCCATTGTCGGCACTGCGTTCGACGAGGTAACTGGTGTAATGGGCGTCCAGGTTTTCGCGCGACCAGGAGATCAGCGCCTGCTGAGGCTGGGTTTCCACTTTGGGGATGGGCATCGTGGGGAGCGCCAGGGGGACGCGCATATCCAGCGTGTGCACATAACGAACGGGGACTTGAGTGACATCCGCACTGTACAAGGATAGGCGATAGAGGTACACTCCAGTGGGACTCACCCCGCTGTCGACAAAACCCAGCGCCATTTTTTGGGCGACCACAAAAGAGGCATCGGCAGCAAAAAGGGCAAAGCTGAAACGATTGTCATTTTGCTCATTGGCGTTGAGGGCTTCCAAGAGGTCGTTGCCTGTGTTGGTGATGGGCTCAATGGTGTCGTTGTAAATGGCAGCCATGGCTACTCCGGCGGCATCGTTGGTATCGGCCATGGCGGTAAAGGTAGCCAGGGATGCGGGCAACAAACGTTCACTCAACACGACCTTGGAGGCATTGACCTGGGCATCACTCAGGGCAGCGCCATTGTTGCTCATGGTGAAGCGCTCCAGGCGGTAACCTTGTTGTACACCTTTGATCCAGAGTTCGTATTGCAGGGGTCCCCAACGCAGGAGGGCCGGGCCGTTGTAACTGGCACCTAAGATGCGCAGCTCAGAGCTGGGGCTTTGTGCGCTGAGGCCCAGGCTGCATAAAAGGAACAAGGTTAGTAGCAGTTGTTGTAGTGGGTTCGTTCGTATCATGGTTGTTGATTTCAGTGTTGAAAAATTTTGGGTTTGGGGTTCGGGTTAAAACTCGTCGCGGCGGATTTTGTACTTGCCTTTGTTGGCGAGCATCCATTGGCGGGCGAGGGTTATTTGCGCTGGGGTGTACGGCGCTGTCTGAAATTCTAAAGGAAAGCCTATTAACAACCTAGCCAAGTACTTAGCTCCAACAGAAGCATAATCAATCCCAATAACATCATATGAATCTGGCACCAATTTATCGCTTTGCAGATACTCATTATATATATTGACAAGCTGAGGTTGTTTGATATAAACCACTAGTTGAAGCATAATAAAATTAGCATGCTCTGATATAGCTATTTCTCTTAAACAGTCTTGGATTTGACTTTCGTTTCCCATTCTTGCTAAAGCTAGTTTCGTATACCAGTGAACATTCTTATTGGAAGTGATTTCCTCTTTCATTTCAGCATACGCTTTGTGAATATTCAAAAAACCTACCAATAAGGTTGTACTGCTTTTGAAGCCTGAGGCAAGAGCTTTTTTGTAAATATTCTGTTTGGCCTCATTGCTGAAGTCTTTTACCTGCATAGACCTTAATAAGTTTGATGCTCGGTAACATTTTGAAGAAGAATCAGTGATACAGGTGTTGGTTATTCTTTCTACCATCTCCTTTCTGAGCTGTTGGTTTTTTACCTTTTTCATCATTAACCCGCATGAATAGGCTATTTCGATATCTTCTTTACTTGCCGTCAAAGGCTCTCTTTCACGAAGCAGCTGTAATACTTTTTTCTCACTGCCTCTAATGTCATTCATCGAAGAATCATTCGTTGCTTTTTTCAGCTTAGAAATGCTCAGCAACAACAAAGAGTCACTTTGTGTGAAAGCATCAACACAAATAAAAATTAAACAACAGATTAATACTTGTTTCATAGTCAATTCATTTATTGATGATTGTCCATTGATACTTCCTCGCTTTATCTCGAGGCCAATCAGGAAATGACCATTCCATGAAATTATTAATGTCTTTATCATCCCCGTTTCCTATATATCGATTAGGATAAGTTGGGAAATCATCCCAAGGGTGCTTTAACTCTAGTAAGTGCCCAATTTCATGGGCAGCAGCTTTATAATAATCCTCGAATACAAATGCTAGCTGTGCGTTTGTATACGTCTGCCCTTGATGGCCTCTATGTGGACGCATTGCAATAATGACTAAAGCAGATCCAAGGCCAATATTACCAATTGTGCCTGACGATTGAACTTCATTAGCAATGGCAGCATATTCTAAACTGGTTGGGTGGGAGTCGAAAAGATTATCTCTATCCAAGTCAAAATCTAATTCTACAGACTCGACATAACCAACATTAATGTAAAAGCCAAGCGGATGAAATATTTTTTTTAATTCTTTTTGTAAATCGGCTTTTGAAAACTCAATATTATTCCCTGACCCCAGTTGTTTAACGAGGAATACAGGAATTTCTATTCCTGTATTTATTTTTAAACTTATTAATTTCAGAATACCACGATCGAGTTTAACACCATCAATATAGGGAATAAGGTCTGCTTCTGCTGATGTTGTTGAAGTGATTCGTACCAAAATATTAGCCCCTTCTGGAGTAGCTTGAACCCCAAAATGTAGTATATCAGAAACCTGGTAGGTGACAACTTTATTTAGTCCGGTTGGCAATATTTCAGCTTGTAAGTATTCTGGAGTTCCATTGTTTCCTAAAGCTTTCCAGGGTAATCCTTTAACTGGAGTCGTGAAAAAGGAGGAATAATCTTCTTCTTTTGATTTATCGTTTTCATCAAATGAAAAACTGGAAGCTGAGGTATTTGAATATTTAATGGCAATTATCACAATTCTTATAAATGCTTCATCAGTAATATTTTGCGACTCACGGATCACAGTTTGACTAGCCTTGACAATTACGCCAGAAATAGAACTTGAAGGTTCCTTACCAGGCTTATAGAACCACCCTGTGTTTTTAAGACTTACAGCATTATCTGTCCACGTGGTGCTTGCAGTACCAAATGCTTGCCCTTCACTATAATACGGCTCCAATTTCACCTCGTCCTGACCTGCGAATAAATACACAGTTGAACCATTGGAATATTTTTTTCCGTCCACAAGTATAAACCCATTATTTCCATAAGACAATAAACATTCACTACTTCTTAAGACAGAGGCAGGATCACAACACTCAACCATGTCTTCGATCACACCTTGCAACAATTGCATAGTTGAAATTTCAGTCCCGACATAACTAGAAATACCTCCCAATTGTAAATCAAGATTGCTGGTTGCTTCCAGATTATGGACTATATCATCATACTGCTGATCAGAGAAACAGGAAAATTCGCCACTTCGAGGAAGATTCAATTGTACCCAAAGCTTGGTATATATCCCACTCCGATCCGATTGTTTCCCAAAAATCAAATGGTACTTGGATTTGTTGGGTATACTGCTCAATGCTTTTTGAAAGATACCCCCTAAGCCTTCAGCCATCACTTCATTGTGCAAATAGAATCCGAAGTCGTATACCTGAAAAGAATCCTGGTACTCTCGGGGGAAGGCAGCAATGAGCGCACAGGCAGCAGCATTCAATTGCCCTTGGTGTCTTTCTACGGGGTAGCCGGAGCCGTCGTAGAGTTGGGTGTAGCAGGTGTTAGTTTGCGCAGCTGCCCTATTGGCAATTAAGCAAATAGCCAGTTGGAAAACATAAAAGTAGCCTGGCAGTTGTTTTTTCATGCTTTAGGGTTTGATTTTGTAGATCGTTCAATGCAACTTGCATTGGTGAACCAGAATAAAATCGGTACAACCAATCCAATTTTCTGGGCTACTCCGAATATTTCGAACTTTCTTGACATCACTGTTTCAATTCTACATTTCAAATGACAACTGGTATTTTCACATGCAAACAAAAAATTATTGTTCAGGCAAAATTTCATAGGTTGTCCTATTTTGATTGATCCACGACCTGATGATTTCTTTATTGTGAGCCGAAGCAGAGACGATCCTATCTAACCCCTTAACTATTTGTCTTAATGAAGCTATCGCTGCCGAAAAATCGGACTGATTTAATGTATCACCAAAAGAGGGAACTTCGAAATCACTAAAGACCTGTTCGATTAAAAAATCAATACTTGCTCGGCTTCGGATATAAGCAAAGTCCTGAAAAATATCGTACAATACATCCCGGTTTTCTTCTGCTTTCGCCTTTTGAATCAAATAACCCATGGCTTCTTCGTTCCCTTTTTTTGCCAGAGCCATTGCGGAACGCCATTTAGGTGAGGCACGAAAACCACCTGGTCGGTACTCATCATCGGGAAGAAGTTCAACACCGTTTTGAAAAAAATTGCGCATGATCCGTTCTCCATCCGGCCAATCCAGTTTTCCAACAAGAGGGAAAAGAGGTGTAGTATGTAGTGTAGGATGCAAGATCAAGACTTTAAGCATTTCTAAACGTCTGGCATTGAAGTCTTCAGGATGCGCCAGTCGTACTAAATCGTGCATATTGTGCAAGCGCAACCATTCTGAGCGATCCAAACAACCAAGAAGCAATAATTCTACAATCTTACCCTGGCTTTTTGAATCGGGATGCAGCTTGTACAAATCCACCAATGCCCAATAGTAATTATCGCGCATTTCATGTGGATAGGTTAAGATGTTTTTGGACACTTTTTCCAGCTTTGGAATAATCCGGCGCTGAAACTCTGGATTTTTGAGCAAACTATCTGGAAACCAGTATTCTCGGGACTGCATCCTTCTTTGGATGGTGTCTTTGATGTTCAAAGTTTGAGCCTGGGTGTTGAGACTATGGAAGAAAAACACACCAAAAATCAATAGATGTCTCATTCTGCGCTTTTTTTTGTTTTGCATTTATCTTAAACCACCTACAGCAGTTTGAATCCTAAACCATTGAAATGCCCTTAGTTCTATTCCTGTACAATTGTCGTAGGACATTAGGTTATCAGGATCAACCCCTTGAGAGAAATTGGGAATATCTTGATTGTCTACTAACCCAAAAATACCATGCCCGATCTCATGCGCTACAGATCTACCTCCACATTTGACATTGCTTGGAATGGTAGCTGTGTGTGACCTTGGAAGAGAAAGTCCATCCGTACAATCGCCAGCAGCATTGCATTGATTGGTATAGCCATTGACGATGAATACAAATACTTGTTTGGTGCCTAGAGGAATGATGCTTCCTGGCCTTTTTATGTTGTAGTTGTTCATTAATTCTTGATACTCGGCATCATTTTTTTTATTAAGTAACCCATCATAATCCAGATCATAATTTACCTCAACCTGATCAAGAGATAAATCAGAAATGAATTTAATGCCTACCTTTTCGTAAACCTTAGAAGTTGTGCTCGTATAACCATTTAATAAGGAGGAAAAATTAGTGCTTATTTTGGTAGATGCGGAGTCCGCCTTTGTCTCAGTTTTCCCATTAGGTCCATTTTCGATCCCCGATGCAACCCCATTTAACAGTTTAATCGCATCGTCACCTCCTATTCTTGCTGGGTTGGTGTCTAAAAAATTGTTGTTTCCTATTGCTATCGCGAGTTGGTTCTTTTCTCCATTTCCAGTTTGCAAAACGTTGGGCGCTGGGACATCGTCTGCTTGAATCTTTGAATCCAATATTCCATCTTTTCCTGTATCAATGAAGAGGCCATTGATCTGATCGTCTTGTTTTAATGGCGAGTCGATTTGATTGTTATTTCCTGCAAGAATACCTGGTTTGTTTGGAGCACCTTGGTTAAGTTTGATCAATTGTGAATCATCGTCTTCTTCATGGATAACTACAAATTTTATCCTTACCGTAGCCGTATCTGGACACCATATTTTCAGCTTACCATAATCACAACCTTGTAAACTACCAACATGGGTTATCAACTCATCGTTTCTAATATTACTGACCCTTATCGTTACTGTTTGTGAACCTGAGCTGGCCTTTTGTGGAGTTAGGATGCTACTATTGTTTAAAGTTGTGAAATAAACCTTATGGGCAACACTACTTGGCGTGATTTTAACCAAAACATTGTCTGAGAAAAACTTGGGAATCAGCTTCCACCTGATAAAACTTCCATTGGAGTCTATCCTATACGTTGTATATTGGGTGATTTGATTTTCGTCAAAGCCATACCTTCCTTTTGCGTCTTCAAAATCTACTTCAACTACATACACCCTTAATGTAGCAGTATATTGTACACCCACACTATCTGTGAAGTCTGCTTGAATGATGGCACCCGAATTGGAGGAAGCTTTCATTCGATCCAATTCTCCAATATTATCAAATAAATACTTGGCATTGTTATTCCATTTTTGTTTACCCGTTTTAGTAAAAGGTAGGTTGTTGCTACGATAAGCTTCCAGTTTTATGGGTTGAGCACATTGACAGGTAAAGAAGGTATCATTTGCTGTATATTTTTTGCCCTCAATCACAAAATAACCAACCAAAGCTGGGTTAAGCAATATTCTGAATTTTGACAGTGTAGCAGTTAGCGCCTGCTGAGGAGATAAACTGGTTGCTTGTGAGAAAAGGTAGGCATCCTTTGTTAGTGATTCAATTAATGCTCTCCTACTTGCATCATATTCAATCAATCGAGCGAAGCCATCCCATTGAATAAACAGCAACATATCAGCTTGCTTCGTCTTATGCTCAAACCAGGAAATCATCAACACATATGGCACATTTGAATTTACATTGAATTTTGATTGAAGTTCAAGCTGTACTTTGGGCAAAAGACTTTGGGCATTATCAACAGTATAACTTGTTGTTGGCCCATAAATCCGATAGTCAAAACTCAAAAACCCATGCGCTTGCCCCAAGCTATCTGCTGATTGTACCAAGTGTAGCTCACCACTAGCATTTAGTAGCATGAGGTCGACACCTTTTTGTAGCCCACTCAGCAGAGATGTATTGATAGCCGCCCAGTCTCGCAACTGCGGGTGATCAAATTTGGTATTCAACAAACGGAGTGTCCCTTCGGCCTGGGCATTCCAGCCCAGGCACCCAAGTATAGCGATGATTAAGAATTGTTTCATGTGTCGTTCAGTTTTAAAAACGAATAAAAGTGTTGTTAGATTTTAGGGTTATTCCAATGGTGAATACGATGCACTCAATACCCCCGGCATGCCTGGAATGGCGTAGCGCAGGATTACAGAGTAGCGATCCAGGGGTGGCGTTGGCATCGTTTTGGTCATGAACTCGGTCACGATGGCCGGGGTAGGGCAACAATTGTTGCACACCGAGCTACTGGGTTGAGCATTCATACAGTTTGTAGTGTACCGTTCATTCCAGTCCCTGGCCTGTTGATTGAGGTCGAGAATGTCCGTCGCAATTGCCTGATATACCGAATAAAGGATCGTTCGCCCGGCATCCAGGGTAATGGCCCCTTGCGGAATCAGGCCCCAGTCCGCATTGCGCAGCGTAGGCGCAAACTGAAAGGAGGTATTCAGCGCAGCCTGCCCGCCGGTTTGCTGAGCTTGGTATATCTTTTGTATGTGCTGTTGGAACCAGGAATCTGACTCGATAAAGGTGCTTAGGTTGAGCCATTGGGCTTCTTTACCATCAAATGCCTCTACTGAACTGGCTATTTTGAGGGTATATCCCACATTTTGAACGCTGGCATTGCCAAAAAATGCACTCACTTTTTGGCTAAAGGTGCTGTACTGGCTGGTACAGAATTGCAGTTGGCACAAGGTTCCATCGGTGCTGCCACCATTGGTACCGCCGTTGTCGTTATTGAACGATTGGGTGGCTTTTTTGCGGATGTATACCGTGTAACAAGCGCCATTGGTCAGGGCACCGTTGGGTAGATCAAACCGGAGGCGTTTGCTGCCTGCATCATACTGAACAGGTACGGAGGCCAATTGGGCACCACCTGAATCGTACAGGTCTGCACCAATCTCCACATTGTCGAACAAATAAGCCTGCCCCTGTTGCAGCTCGATGAATTCTCCAGTACCTCCGTATTCATCCTTGTACAAGTGCTCCATGCCATTGATGGGGTAACTGGCACTGATGTTGGCAGGGTTGATGAAATTCGGGAGTGCAGTGGTGCGGAAAGTGGTTTGAGCTTCTTCGGTGCCTGCAAATACGCCATTGCGGAAATACCTTACTTTGACCAAAAAGACCAGATCGGTATTGGCGGGCATCAACTCAAAGGGTTGGAAGCGCAAACTGCGGCGGTCGGAAGCAAAGAGGATGCGGCCATTCACCGCTGTGCCAGTACTGGTGCTCAGGCTAGCTTGTTCCAGCACCACCCGATAGCTGAGTACTTCACCATTTTCGCCCGGCAACTCGGTCAGCCCATCCATTTCCATCAAGAAGTCGGCGCTGGGCAATTGCTCTGGACTGACATTCTTTTGGTCTTTAGAAGGCCGTAGCGCTGCAATGATGCGAATGTTCTGATCCAAACTTTCCTCATCCCCTTCTTCTTCTACATCACATTCGTTACCAAATTTGAAGCGCAGGTTGAATTTCCCTTTGACCAGGCCACCCATCACACTGAACCGCCCCCCGATGGCACCTTGTCCAAACACGGGATTGGGTGCTTTGATTTGCAACACGGCACTAGCCCCCAGGGAAGCGATATCAAAACGCTTTTTACCGATTTTCAGGCCCACTTTTGCCCCCACGTATACCCAGGCCTGGCCAAAAGCGTACCAACCGTTGATGCCAATTTTTTTCCCGGTATTGCCACAGTAGGTGTCTCCAAAATCAACTATGCCCAAGTCGGCTCCCAAATCAATGGTAAAGTAGGCGTATACCGGGCTTTTGCTGCCTTCCTTTAAACCCAAATCCTGGAAGAAGGAGAAGCCCATGATGATGCCCCCACCCGCTCGCGAACGCAAGGCGGAGCTGAACAAGCCGCTTCCACCCGCATCACCTTTAAATTGAGAAGGTAGATCGGGTAAAGGAGGCAGGTCATTGCCAAAGTCAAAATAAGCGCGGGTTTCGGCCAGTACGGTTTTGCCAACAATCAAACGTACCCGAATCGGCACTTGTGGGGTACCCAGGTAGATGTACCATTTTTTTGGGGCCACCAATATCTCGGCGGTTCCCTCTCCAATCACAGCACTATCTGCGTTGATGAATACTTGTAACTTCCCGTGGAAGGTTTTTTGACTGAAATTGTAGCGCAGGTCGACATTACAAGACATTTTAGGCGGATCGGTGCCAAAGGTTCCCGCTGGCGGCGGGCCAAATATCTTTACAGGTTTTAATTTAAAGTTAAGGGGTGTAAAGAATTGTCCAATGCCCTGGAAGGCTATTTCATCCACACCACCACCCGTTTTAAATTGTACAATGATGGCCACATTGGCGTTGAAAGCTTTTTCTTCAGGGAGAGCCAATACTGCGGCAAGCTTAATGCCCAGAGCAATGCCTGGGTTGGGTACGTAGGTAACCCCGGATAATGACTTACCGAGATCGCTCAAAGTATCAAGTGCAATGGCAGCAGTGCCGGAAGTGTCGGTTGCCAATTTAGACAAATCGACCAAGGTATCGGCACGGCTCATGTGGTAATAAGCGCCACCGCCGATGCCACGCAGTTGGATCGGGCCACCTACCCCTGGGAATTGGGCCAGTACATCGACCATGAAGTATTTGCTGTCGTCTTTTTCGCCAAACAAACCCATGGCATCAACTTGTACACTGGATGGGCCTACACATTTGAACTTCACACTCAAAGAAGCCTGGAATACTTTGCCATATCGAGGGTCATTGTCTCGTGCAATCATGCGCCCAGACAGGGAAAGTTGATCCTTGATGTCCCCACTAATGAAAAAATCTTCCAATTTGGCCTTGGTGGGCAACCAGCGTTGTCGGCCCGAACTGACATCCAATCTACCTTTGAGTAAAAAGCCTCCTGACGCGGCGAGGTTCAAGCCATCTCCAGGTGAAAGTTTGATGCCAACATTGACCCGCAAGCCTTTTTCTTCCTCACTGATGTCAACCGTTTGGAGTTGGTTGATGCGTATGTCAAATCCGCCCAATTTGGCACCAATGCTATCTGGTGCCGCCCATACACCTGGATCAAAATAAGGTTTTTGGTTGGAGACTTTGAGTCCCTTAAAACCCATTTTCGGCGTGTTGACTGCAAATTTGCCAATGGCCCCATCCAGGGTGATGTCCCCATTGAATAGCGCCTGGGCGGTAAATTTCCCATTCTGTGTGCTCACCGTGATGGCTGAGCTTTTATCCAAATTGACTTTGGCCAGCCACATCGGGACATGTTTGGATGCACCAGGCTGAACCGTGAAGGAATACAAATTATTCAAACCAATCGCAGCAGTATAACGGAAACTGTTTTCAGGAGTGGCATCGCCAAAAAGAGGCACGTGTACCAAGCCACCAAAGCCCGCTTTGGAGAATTGATTTTTGGTAATCCCTATGGTCAGGGAATCAATTGAAAAGGACCAGCCATCCAAGTTGCCTTCATTCAATTCCAAAATACGCTGGGGGATGCCTAAATTGACGGAAACCCCGCCATTATCGATGATTAAATCACGGGCGGTAATGCCAAAATTACCTTGGCCTGAACTCACGGCGGTTCGTTGCCCTTCTTTGGATAGTTTTTTCGGCAAATACATGGTAAATTCTTCCATATAAAAGCCTTTCCAACTGGCCCGTTGGCTTACTGTTTTGAAGTCATAACCATTGGGGAACAGGATGTCCGCATCAGTACGGGTTTGGCTCAGATCGAGGTGTGCCCCTTCAATTTTCCATTTAAAATCCTCCATGCCAGCGATGGCGAAGGGGTGGGAAAAACTCATGTTGAGGTTGAAGTTATCCCAAGAGGTGATGGCGGTACCAAAAGTAGCGGTCAGTAGTATTGAATCTGGAACTACTGGTTCCAAGGTTCCCTCTTCTAAAGGAATCAGTACATCGCGGCAAAACTCAATTTCCGCAGCCAAATTCATGACTTCAAAACCATTGCAATTCCATTTTGCCCAGGTTTGACCTCCTTTAAATTTGAGTTGGGCTACGTTCATAAAGCGAACGGCTACATCACAGGATAATTCCAGTCGATTTTGGGTAAAATCTACTCCTCCTGGCGTGAAGTAGATGTCTTTGCCTTCCAAGACAATTCTTTCGCTGCTGCCGGGAATATCCAGCAGCAAGAAGGCGTCCAATTTCCCACCTGTTTGCGGGCTAAAAGTGAGGTTGTCGATGATGATTTCGTAGTCAAATCCTTCAACGGTGTTTTTTACCCGAATGGGCAACATGGCCTCACTGCTGTCGGCTTGGCCTGGTGGCAGTAGAGCAGCTCGCGAGGCGCGTTCCTGCAGGATCGCTTCCAAGAAATAGGCGCGATGGATGTTGCCAATCATGGTCTCCCCCCGATTGAACTCTTTTTTAAAGCGGTTCAAACGTTCAGTCGCCAGTTTTTCTCCAAAATGATTCAATGCTGCATTGATCATTTGATCGGTCATTTTGGTAGAACTAGCTGACACAGATTGGGTGCGATCGGTAGCTGGTTTGCTGTAAAAACCTACTGGTTGAGCAGCTTGTTTGGCTGCTTCCAATTTAGTTTGGGCTTGATGATTGGCCTCTTCGTTGATTTGGGTTTTGACCCAGGCGAGCAGGTAGGCGGAATTGGTGTATTTAACGACCGAGTCCGCAGGCATGCGCTGGATTTTTGCAATCAGTTGTTTGACCAGTTCGCCCAATCCCTTTTCATTGGCCATTGCTTTAAGGGTAGCCAGCAATAATTTTTGAAATTCTTGCTCCTGATCACAATTGTACAGATCAACATGTTTGTTCTCCAGGCTGACCATACTGGCCTTCCGATCCAGCGACAAGTTCAGTTTTTGAGGCTTGTCCAGAAAGGATTTCCACATGCCTTCTTTGATGTATTTGCCGCCATTCCCTACCACAAAAGTGCTGTCTTCACCTAGCGCAAGGCCGGCAATGAGGCTGCGCATCTCGCCGCGCAGGGCAGTACAGGCCACAATTTTAGCCGCCACATCCACCGTTACTTTGCTGATCAATTCGGTGATGATTATTTCTGCCTGGATGCGAATGCTGTCCGCAACCCGATTGGCCAACGTTACCCCCTCTTTGGTAATGGTATCTTTTTTTACCCAGGTGTATACTGATTTGGCCAGGCTGTCACAATGGCCATCATTGGGATCATGCATTTGGGCTTGGGTACAGCCCTGGGGGTTGGTTTTGTTTCCTGTTTCACGGTGCTTCCCCTCACAGTCAAAGCCCCAAGGATCGTACTTGTCATCAAAAGGCATGCCGACTTGATATCCTGGATAAGGTGGGCTTTTCGTGTATGCGCAGTTATTAAAGCCCAATTCAGTTTTATTTTCTTCAGTGTTATTTGTGACAGGCAGACAAAATTCTTTATCTTTTACCTCGCATTTTGGTAGTTTGAATGCGGTATCGCGTACAGCCGTGATAGAACCTGCCAGAATGCGGTAATCCACATTGACTTGAGCATTGTGAAAATCCACTAAGATCGGAGTTGCTCCAAAAGGTACGGTCATCAGGCCTCTTCCACTAAAGGTGCCGCTCGTTCCAATTACCGAGGTAACCTGAATGGGAAATCCATATAAGTAGATAAAATCGTCTTGGGCCCGCAGGGTTTGAATGAGGTTTGCATTGGGGGTTCCTGGTACGGGAAAATTATCTCCACATTGATAGGCGTTGGCAGCTTTGGGTAAACTCACCGCTGGTTTCACCAAAATGTATTGGTTTTTCCGGCGGGTATTGCCACAAGTATCTTTAGCCTCCCAGATTCTCACAATGAGCCAGTTGCAAACTCCTCGTGAAATGGAATCAACTTCTACAATGCTTACGCTTGGAGATTTATCGTAAGTATCGACAACCAAAGGGCGTTCATTGGGCAATGAATCGCCACAAGTCACGACCATCGAGTCTTGTGGAAAATCAATGAAGGTCGGGGCACTCAAGTCTTTTACAGTCAGCAGCTGCACGGCCACCGCCCTTCTTCCACATTCATTCCGCGCAATCCAGGCTCGCCGCACGGTCTTTTGGCAGTGGGTAGAATCGGGCAGCAGGGTATCGCGCACTTCGATGGTCACGGCCCCGCAGTCATAACAACCTTTGTCGATGTTGACGATGACTGTTTTGCCTTCGGGGTTGTTCAATCCGAGGCTTTGACGGCCAGTGCCGGAGAGGCTCAGGTAGTAATTTGGTGTGGGGTGGTAGTCGGCAATGTCGAGAATGTCTGTACTTTTTTCGAGTGCAATGCCAAAGGGCGGTGGAATGATCTGGGTACTGGCCGTATCTACACAGCCTTCGGCATAAGTGGCCATCAAGGTGTACTCCCCGGGTTGGGTCACATTCAATTCTGCGCCGCCCAATTGGGATTGGCCATTGGCCAAAGTCCAGCGGTAGGTATGGTAATAATTGGGAGCGATCAACCGCAAACTGTCTCCACACAGCACACTGTCCAGACCCTGAAAAGCCAAGGCTGGGGTGAGCTTTTGTTTGGTAACCACCGCGCTATCCAATCCCCAACAGGCCAGGCTATCCGCTCGTGCCCGCAGAAAATGAACACCTGGCTGGCTGGGTTGAAAGCGGTGGCCACCTGCAACAACTTGCCCGTTGGGCAGGTACCATTGGTAGCTGTACAAGCCAGGCAGGGCCTGTAAGCTTTGCCCCTGAGCGCTACAAAGGTTGAGTTGAGCGGGGCTCAACTCCAAATCGGGGGCCACATTCACCTTTACATCCACCACCAAACTATCGGTGATGTTGCCATTGTTGTCCATGCTGTAACGGCGGTAGCGGGTGGAGCGCCAGGGGCTGGCTTTGGTCACCGCTGCTGTGGGGTTAGCCAAACCTAAACTGGGCTCCCAGAGCAGACAAAAGGGCGCGGGGCCAAAAATGGGGTTGCCAATTTGGATGGAGTCGCCACTACACAAGGTTTGGCAGGTGGTTAGGCTGTTGACGGTCACAAATCGTTCGGCAAAACAGCTGCTGTCCAGCCCGATGACTTTGATGCGATACGTGTTGGCTGGAAGGTTGCGAAAGATAGAATCCGTTTGATAATGTACCCCGTCAATGCTGTATTCCCAATAACCCGCAGGGCGTGCCGATACCGTGATCCGTCCATCATTGCTGGTACAAGTGGAGGCGGGAATGGCTACCGCACTGATGCTGGGGCTGATGGGGCCAACCAGATTGATCAGGGTATCCTTGCTGCAATTGCTCGAACTTTTGATGCTCAAAAGGTATTTCCCAGTGTTGAGGTACTCAAAAACACCTTCATTTTGCCAGCTTGGGGCGGCTGAACTTGAGGCTAGGCGCAGGGCATATTGTAAGGTTCCCGTTCCCCTCAAAGTGGCTATAGCCGTGATGCTTCCACTTTGATTGCCACAGCCGGTGGGTGCCACCAAGATTACCCCATCAATGTGGATGGAGGAACTGGCTAATTTAATGGGGTAATTTTCCTGGCATTGGGTGTCCCCAACCTTGCGTACACTGAGGGTGTAGTCACCCGCAGCAAGGTTTCCGTATACGGTGTTGGCGCTCCAGGCGCCGTTGTTGAGTTTGTATTGCTGGTTGCTCCCCCCTGCATTTACCTGAATGATCCCATCCGTACTGTTACAGGCCGTAGGGGCGGTCGAGTTGATGTTTCCAATCTGCGGGGCACTCGTTTTCGGCACATTAAAACTGGAGGTATACTGACAGGCATTGGCATCCCGAATGATCAGGTCGTAACGATCACCTTCGTAGGGGTACATTTGGGTCAGGTTGCCGTTGTTGCTCCATACCCCTCCGCCGGGTCGGTGGATGTAGTATTGGTAGGGGGCGGTGCCGCCTGTAGTGGTCACACTTAGGGAGATGGATGCGTCTGAGCAGTAGGGGACGGAGGCTGGCGGGGTGTAGGTGGCTTGGATGCGGCTTTGGGTGGTTTGACCAATCACGATTCCATCTATATATTGATAACAGGCTCCTTGTTCGCCATTCCAAAATTGTAAGGTATAGGTGCCTGGTGCTAAATTTTCAATCAAAAAATTATTTGATCCTGACACAACCCCTTGTACTCCTCCAATTTTATAATTAAACGGAGGGGCATCCGTCAAAATGTCTAATTGAATGGCCCCATTGCCCATATTCGTGCCATTGCATACAACTGATGGCAATACATTTTCAATAAGTACTTGATTCCCGTTACTGTGCCTTTCAAATTGAAATGGGAAATTACTCACCGAAGTTGGGCAAGTCTTTTGTCTGTAATAAATAAAGTGAGACCCAATGCCATAACCAACAAAACCCTTTTTTCCATTTTGAGAAAATGGAAGTTGTTCATAATTCAGCCAATGGGTCTGATTGGCTGAAAATTCCCATTTGCTTAAATCACTTACTCCGGAGGGGCCCGTGCTGCTAATCAGGCAATATCCATTCTCATTTCTGCAATGATCGGGCGTAGCCAAAAACCCTGGTGAAGGTATTTCTGTAGTTATACAATCAATATTCTGCCCACAGATGGAGTTTAGGTTAACCAGCACTATGCAAAAAATAAGATGCCATTTTTTCATTTTAAACCAGATGAAGTACAATGACTCTTGGAAATAGGTAACAGACTTAGTCATACCAATAGGGTTTGTTATTGACACAATATTCTTCCAGCCCCAATACTGAACCAGTCAGCAATGAGGTAAAACAATTACATGCTCGTACAAGGTCACCAACCAACCTCGGGCAAAGGCTAGAAAGTTCCCATACGATTATTTAAAAGCTTGTTGTACAGTTGTAAAGCAAGTCTTCGGGTGGGCATACACCACTGATTCAACTCAAACACAATTCGGCATTACGCCTCAATACTGTTTGGCTTTGCATCAAACGGTTGTACCACATGAGAATTTGAACGCAATAAAATTTCTACACTTGAATGGAAGTACACCTCTTACGAGATGGAATAGGTCATTTTTCCACAAACAATAATAGTACCTGTTGTAATTTTGCGAGGGTAAGATCAAAAAAAAAACAGGATTCTTCCAATTTTTTGGGCAAGTTTTTTTTTTAAAAAATGTAAATTAACAACAATCAAGCGAAAAGCGAAAAGCGAAAAGCGAAAAGCGAAAAGCGAAAAGCGAAAAGCGAAAAGCGAAAAGCGAAAAGCGAAAAGCGAAAAGCGAAAAG
>JAIXOO010000225.1 GCA_027486765.1 Saprospiraceae bacterium | reverse complement strand
GGAAAAGATAGTGGCAGCCCGGCCCTGATCCGCTACCAACGCGTAATTCTGGAAGTACAACCCTGAGGTGCGTCTAAGGTGCCTAAGGTTTCTAAGGTGGTTCAAATAAAAGCTCTTGCGCGCAAGCGCGAAGAGCACATTTTTCTTCACCACCTCAGAAACCTTAGGCACCTTAGAAGCACCTTAGGGCTAATGACACATCGGCACCTCCTGCCCAATCTCCCAAAACCGCATCGTCTCCGGCAAATGGAAATTGATGCCTCTGGCCATAAAATACAACCCGAATAAGCCCAACAAAATGGGGCTCAAACGCCGCAACCTTTGCCGCCAATTCAAACTGATGAATTGACCTGCCAGCGCCGTACCCAACATCAGTGGAAAAGTACCTGCCCCAAATCCCCCCATGTACAAGGCACTCTGTAGCCAGGAATCACTCAGTACCGCTCCGGCGATGGCTACATAAACCAGCCCGCAAGGCAACAAACCATTGAGTGCACCAATCAGGAAGTTAGTCGACAAACCTTCGCGGCGCAGTAATGTCGCCATGTTGCGAGACACCCAGTTTTGCAGCACTTGTACTGCAGGAAATCGTTTGATGTACGATTCTACATTCAAGGACAAGAGTGCTACCAGGATCAACAGTGCCCCGATCAGCACAGAAAACCAGGATTGTACCCCGGCCAAAAACAAACCTCGGCCAAATGCCCCGATGATTAGTCCCAGCAACAGATAGGTGAGGATTCGGCCAAGGTTGTAGAGCAACGCGCCCGCTGCTGCTCCCCAGCCATGAGCGGCTTTGGGAAGCGCCAGTGCAATGGGGCCACACATGCCGACACAGTGTAAACTCCCCAAAAAACCCAGCAGAAATGCAGAGAACAGCATGGCTTTATAGTTGAATAATTTTAGAGTTGAATATTGTTTTTAAAGTCCAATGAGCTTACAGTTCAATTACTTCTTCTTTGTAATAAGCTTTGCTGCCGTCGCTCCAGTCCACCTTTACCCGCCACATACCCGTCTTGAGGCCCGTGGTGGAGATTACTTGGCGGTGATTGAGATTGGGGGCAACGTTTACCTTAAAGTCACTTCCTTGGTCGGAAGGACAAAAAAAGTAAATCTCGCCGTGTACTTTCCCAAGTTCTGACGGGAAAAACAATTCTACTTGTGAACCAGATTCAGCTGTTTGTATTTCCAGGTCTTGTTTCAAGCCTTGTGCATTGCTCAGTTTGTCAAATCTTTCCTGGTACTTGAGGTCATCAGCGTAGTACTGATCAGAAACCAGGCTGTTGTCAAACTGGGTCGAACGGACTACTGCGTACACCATCGTGATGACAAACAGCGTGTAAAAAATGGCGATGCCACTGCCCCAATTGATTTTCATGGTGTTGTTATTTTAGGGTGAATAAATTTAAATAGGCCCCAGGAAATTGGTCTTGACCCGATCGATTTTTTTGCCATTGGAATATACATCCACCTCGATGCGCGTCTTTCGACTGCCCAGGTTTTTGCGCTCAATCTCTACAAACATCGCACCTTCGGTTACCTCCGAAGCTTTCGTGTATGGTGTTTTACCCACCAGTTTGATGCCCCCCTGCGGTTTCACCAAGCGGAATTCAATCGGAAAAGTATCTCGGGTTTTGTTGATGATTTCGTAGTTGTACAAATTGCTGATCTTGTTTTCGCCCACCTTTTGGAACAGCATTCCCGGCGTGCGCAGCAATAACACTTCCACATCTGTCCGCATCGAAAACAGCACGATGTTCAAAATCACCATCAAGGCCAAAACCACGCTATACGCCTTCACCCGAGTAGTAAATACTTTTTGGGTTTTGGTTTCAATACTGGTGGCGCTGGCGTAGCGGATCAGCCCACGAGGGCGGCTCACCTTATCCATCACTTCATCACAGGCGTCGATACAAGCGGTACAGTTTACACATTCCAGTTGGGTGCCATTGCGGATGTCGATGCCAGTGGGGCAAACGTGGATGCACAATTTGCAGTCGATACAATCGCCGAGGCTTTTTTGCACGGCCTCAATGGGGTTGGCAGCAGGAGGAAGCGCTTCGACCATTTCCATGGCTACCGCTTTTTCACTTTGTAGCACTGAAGTCTGGATGCTTGAAACGGGAGAAATGGGTTGGTTGCCCGTTTCTCGTTTGATTTTTCCTCTTGGTTCACCTCTTACATGGTCGTAATGAACCACAATCGAGTTCTTGTCCAAAAGTACCCCTTGTAAGCGGCCATAAGGACAAATGGCAATACAAACTTGTTCCCGCATCCAGGCGAAAACGAAATAAAAAGCGAAGGAAAAGACCAGCATGGCGATAAAGCCAGTCAGGTTTTGAGAAACGGGTTCAGTTGCAATTTTATACACCTCATCTATCCCGATGATGTAGGCCAGGAAGGTATTAGAGATCAAAACGGCAATGGCGAAAAAGATCGCCTGCTTGCCCAGTTTTTTGATGATTTTGTCGCTCGTCCAAGGGCTATTGTTCAGGCGGCGTTGGGCGTTGGCGTCGCCTTCGATCAGGTATTCGATTTTGCGGTAAACCATCTCCATGAATACCGTTTGGGGGCATACCCACCCACAAAACAAACGCCCATAAATGACGGTAAAGAGAATGATGAAGACCACAAAGGTCAACATGGCCAATACAAACAAATGGAAGTCCTGGGGAGCAAAACTCACCCCAAAAACGATAAAATGGCGTTTGAGGATGTTAAAAAGCATCAAAGGCTCGCCGTTCACTTTGATGAAAGGAACACCAAATAAAAAGATCAAAAATACCCAGCTCAGGTAGGTACGAGCTGAGGTGAATTTTCCTTTCGGTTTTTTGGGGTATACCCAGATCCGCTTGCCTTTATCATCCACAGTGGCAAGGTGATCCCGGTATTCTTCGTAATCTTCAAAAGTGTCGTTCATTGCAAACATTTTTTGGTTCCTGGTTCCAAAGTTCCAGGGTTGCTCCAACCCTGGAACTTTGGAACCAGGAACCCAGGAACCTTTTAATTTTCAGCTTCCTCCGTCTCTGGGACATACTCGACGCCCTGAGGCGCCTTTCCATTCGGTGGGTTGGTACCTTGAAGGGACAATACATAGCTACTCACCTTCAGCATATCTGCGGGTTTGAGCTGTGCACTCCAGGCAATCATACCTTTTTCGGCTACCCCGTTTTTAATGGTTTTGTATACATTCGTGATGTCCCCACCGTGAATCCAAAATTTATCTGTCAGGTTTGGGCCAACTCCACCTTCACCATTTGCGCCGTGACAAGCCACGCAATTGGTGGTGTAAATGGTTTTGCCAATGGCTAAGTCTTTGGCATCAGCGCTGGCCTCCAGGTTGTCTTCATCAATGGTATTGGCTTGTGTCGCAGCAAAAGCAGCTTTGGCTTGTTCGGCTACTTTCATTTCCGCATTGTACTCTTCAGCCTGGCTGGGACCGCCCAACACATGATAGTAACCTAGAAATACCACACCGAGGATAATGGTGATGTAAAACATGGCTACCCACCAAGGTGGAAGACTATTGTCCAATTCCCTGATGCCATCGTAGTTGTGATCCAGCATTACACTGTCTTCTTTTTCTACGGGCACCACATTGGTCCAAGCTTTGTATTGGCTTTTCCACCAAGGTTCTTTGGTGGTTTTTTCAACCTCTTGCAAATAGGACTCGATACCTTGTTCCTGGTAAATTTTGATCTGTTGCACCTTGATCATCATGCTGAGCAAATGAAACAGGGCCAACACTGCGCCCAACATTGTCAGGCCAGCAAAAAAGATCAGGCCGTTGGCCAAAAGAGCATTAAAGGCCTCGTTGCTGGCCGGTGTAGCTGCCGCACCTGCACCTTGCGCAAAAACCAAGGAGGAGGAAAGCAAAGCCAGGAGGGTGATGACCAATTGTTTTTTGAGCTTATTTTTCTTCATGGCGAATGTCAGTTTCCGATGTTTGAAGAATGGAATCCTCCAGAGGAAGATTCGACATTTTATTGAGGTATCCGAGCGGGCTGCGGAAAGCCATAACTGCACTCACCAAAAAAACAGTAACAAAGGTGAGTAGGGCGGAAATGGCCATCCAGTTGATGCTTCCAGCGCTTTCGAGAATGTATTTGTACATGGCTAATAGATTAAGGTTCCTAGGTTCCAGGGTTCCTAGGTTCCAGGGTTAGGGGCCAAGATTCGATCTTAGCGAACCTTGGGACCAACCCTGGAACTTGGAACCCTGGAACTTGATTGGGTTAGTTGGTGGCGGCCTTCGGCTTGATGTCCGTACCTAATCTTTGCAGGTAAGCGATCAAAGCTACGATATCGCGTTTTTCCAGTTTGTCGTCTTCTACTCCGTCAGCGCGCAGTCGTTTGGCTATCTCGCTGGCTTGTTTTTTGACATCAGCAACGGCCTGGTCTTCGTACCCTTCAGGATAGGGCGTACCCAACATGGTCAACACCTTGATCTTTTTAGGCATGGTGCCCAAATCCATTTCATCGCGCAACAACCAAGGGTAAGCAGGCATAATCGAACCTGGTGCGATACTTTG
>JAIXOO010000484.1 GCA_027486765.1 Saprospiraceae bacterium | reverse complement strand
TAAGAGGTTTCATTGGTGGAGCCCATTGCAAATTCGTCGCAGTTGGTGCGCCCAATGATGATGGCATCTTCGGCGAGGAGGCGTTCGACGGCAGTGGCCGAAAACAGGGATTGGAACCCACTCAAGATTTTGGAACCTGCTGTAACGGTATGGCCTTGGTAACAGATCACGTCTTTGAGGGACACAATTGCTCCGAACAGGCGGCCTACTTGCGCCGGGTTGTCGCGGTATTTTTGGTCCAATTGCCGGGCTTTTTCCAGGGCTTCTTCGGCAAATACTTCCACATAAATGTTGAGGGCACGGTTTTCCTCAATTTTATGCAGGTAATACTCTACCAGGTCTACCAAGGTAGTGGTTCCGCTCTGGATGGCGTCTTGAACTTGGGTAAGCGTTGAAAAGCGCGGCATGTTGCTGTCAAAAGTTGGTTTCGGGAGGCAAAAGTACCCGTTTTTACAGGAAATTCTTAATTAAAGACATTGAAACCCTAAATTTGATCTCTTCATCACCACAAAACACCACTATGTCACGCTACCATTCCTGCCTCCTGTTTTTGAGCCTTTGTGCCATCACCATTTCCGCTCAATCCCCAACCCTTGCCGATACCCTCAAAAAAATCGACGCTATTTTTAGCCAATGGAACCCCAATGCCCCCGGTGGTGCCCTGACCGTGGTGCGCCGTGACCAAACCCTTTACAACTCCGCCTTCGGCATGGCTGACCTGGAACACAACATCGCCAATACCCCCGAAACCGTGTTTGAAGCGGGCTCGGTGTCCAAACAATTTACAGCAGCGGCCGTGCTTTTGCTGGTACAAGATGGCAAACTCAGCCTTGATGACGATATCCGCAAATACCTCCCCGAAATTCCGAACTACGGCCCGACCATCAAAATCCGCCACCTGATGACCCACACCAGTGGCTTGCGCGATTGGGGCTCAGTAGCGGGAGTAGGTGGCTGGCCACGGGGCAAACGCACCTACACCCACGCACACGTGCTGGAGATTTTGTCGCGGCAAAAAAGCCTGAATTTCCCACCGGGCGATCAGTACAACTACTGCAATTCGGGCTACAACCTTATGGCCATCATCGTGGATCGGGTCAGTGGGATGTCTTTTGTCGAGTTTTGCAAGCAGCGCATTTTTGCCCCGATGGGTATGACGCACACTCAATGGCGCGACGATTACCGCAAAATTGTACCCAATCGCGCCATCGCCTATTCCGGCTATGGCAACAACTACCTGCAAAACATGCCCTTTGAAATGGTATATGGCAACGGTGGCCTCTTGACGACTACTGGCGATCTGATGCGTTGGAACCAAAACTACAAAAACCAGATCGTGGGGGGCAGAGCCCTAGCGGAATTGCAGCAAACCCGTGGCATCCTCAAGCATGGCGTGACCATCTCGTATGCAGCGGGCGTGACCATTGGTGATTTTAATGGCTTCAAAGAAATCAGCCACAGTGGTGCCACCGCAGGGTACCGGGCTTGGCTGGCCTATTACCCTGAGCAGGATTTGTCGATTGCTTTTTTGAGCAACTCCGCAATGGTTGGCCCCGTGGATGTCGGCATGAAAGTGGCGACAGTGTTTTTTGGAGAAAGGACTTCCACTGAGCCGATGTTGGGCACCATTGTGCCGGATGAGGCAACTTTAAAAACCAAAGCTGGACTCTACCGCTCCGTGCGCAACGACAACATCACCGAACTGGTGGTAAAAGACGGTCTGCTGCGCACCAAAGGCGGGCAGGTTTTGCAGGCTACCAAGGAAAATACTTTCTTTCAAGGGAGCACCCGCCTGGAGTTTGAAGGCAATAAATACGTTGCCTACAGTAGCAATGGCGACACGCTGACTTTCCAAAAAAAAGCGCCTTTCCTGCCCAGCGAGCAGGATTTGTTGGCTTTGGTGGGCACCTACCGCAGCACTGAAGCGGATGCGACTTATGAAATTCGGATGAAAAATGGAGCGCTGGAAACTTTTTTGTCGCCCGATCTAGATCAAAAACTGACGCCGTTTTACAAAAATACCTTTAAAAACGAGCAAGGGGAGTTGTTGGAGTTTCAGTTCAACAAGAAGGGGAAAGTGGTTGGGTTTAAGTTTACGACGGGCCGGGCTTGGAACATTGAATTTGCGCGGGTGAAGTGATGGCTCGACGGAAGTAAACTTTCCTTGCTGAAATTAACGTATAATTTCTTAGGTGAAATCTTAGGTGTCTTTAGTTTCTTAGGTGGTGAAAGAAGTGCTGCGCAGGTTTTTTTTCACCACCTAAGAAACTAAAGACACTTAAGGTTTCACCTAAGGCCAATAAATTTTAGTCGCCTAGCTATGCTAAACCGATTGTTAAGTTTTCAAATTCTGGTTTTATCCCTTACCCTGTGCATCAGTTCCTGCCAACCAAAGCCGCAGGCGCAACGCGCGTTTTACCACTGGCAAACCAGCTTGTCGCTCAGTCCCGCCGAGCAAAAAAGCTTACAATCCCTCCAAGTTTTGAGGTTGTACGCCAAGTTTTTTGATGTAGACTGGGACGAAGCCCAAGGTCAAATCGTACCTCTGGCCAGCATTCAGATCGACACCGCCGGGCTACGACACCTGGAGTTGATCCCCGTCATTTACATCACCAATCGCACCTGGGATCATGTGGAAAGTGAGGCGCAATTGGAGACTTTGGTAAAAAGGATCATTGCTAAAATCGATGCCTTGGCACAGCCCTTGGGCAAGCCAAACCTCCCTGAAATACAAATTGACTGCGACTGGACGGCTGGCAGCCGCAGGGTTTACTTTGCTTTTTTGGAAAAGCTGAGTAAAAAATTGGTGCAGCGCAAGTGCCGTGTTTCCGCGACCATCCGCTTGCACCAATACAAATACCCCCAACGTACGGGCATTCCACCCGTGGCAAGTGGCACACTTATGCTTTACAATGTGGGTGATCTGGAAAGTTGGGAGGAAGAGAATTCCATTTTTTCCAAATCGGCAGTTGACGCTTATGCCCCTTTCCCAAAGTATGCATTGCCACTGGATGTGGTGCTACCAGCCTTTAGTTGGGGCGTGTTGTTTCGGGAAGGGGAGATGATCCGACTATTGAATGAGCTACGCGTAGAAGACTTGAGCGGCGATGCACGTTTTGAGCAGATTGCGCCGCAGCGCTTTCGCGTACAAAAAAGCACTTATCTCAATGGGCATTATCTGTACCAGGGCGATTTGTTGCGGATTGAGACCTGTGGGAATGCCGAACTGCTGGCTGCGGCGCGTTTTGCGCGGAAGCATCTTCCGGTTTCGGGGCTGCATTGGGTGGCGATTTACCATTGGTATCCTGGCTTGGGCAAAGTGCTCAGTGATGATGAGTTGGAGGAGGTTTTTGCGGTTTTTTAGGAAGCTTGTCTTAGCTTCATTTCCCCTGCTCCGCTGGATAAGGCCCCTTTTCAAACGCCTGATCATGATACACCTTTGAGCCCACCTGCCTCGCCAGGGGGCTGAAAAAATCTGCCCCCGTCTTGATCGAATCCAGCACATGGCGAAAATCGTATTTCGGCTGCCAGCCCAAATCACGCCTGGCCAGCTCGTTGACATAAACTCGATCAAGGCTGGGGAACATCGCCCAGTTCTGCTGCGCATAGATTTCAGCAAAATCCGGGAAAATACCACGGACTACGTCGTGTGCATTTTTTTGTAAATCTAGTAAGTCTGCTTCACTGAAGGGAGCAGTAGCACTGATGATGTAGCGCCCAAACCCGAGCGCTTTCGCCTTAGTTATTGCCAGCAAATGAGCATCCACAATGTCCGCCAGATCAACCCGGCGATACAGGAATTCATTGGCCTTGGCATTGCGGTCTACAAACTGGGTGCGGGTATTTTCCTGATCGTCGGCTTCCAGAAAAAAGCGGGAAGTACGCAGGATCAAACAGGGCAAGTTATAGCGTTGGTGGAAGAGTTTGCACAAGTTTTCGGCGGCAATTTTGGTCACGCCGTAAATGTTTTTAGGGATGGGATTAACTGCTTCAGTAATCCAGGTGGCGGGTCCGCCAGGAAGGGGTTTCATGGCATCGCCAAAAGTGCTGGTGGTACTGGTGAAAATGAAGGCTTCGACTCCCGCCTGCACGGCTTCTTCCAGCAGATTGTTTGTTCCTGAAATATTGGTGTCAATGAAATCCTGAAAACTGTGGGTGAGCACGTGGGGTTTGTGCAGGGTCGCGGTGTGCAGCACTACGTTTACGCCTTGCATAGATTGGCGCACAAAATCGCGGTCTACTATCGAGCCCACTCGGCTGGTAAATGGTGAGGGTAGCATGTCCAGACCAATCACTTCATGTTCGCTTGCTTGGAGGGTACGTACAAGGGCTTCGCCCAAATGTCCGGTACTCCCAGTGACTAGTATTTTCATGACGGTGTGGTTGTTTTTGGTTGTAATTATGCAAAAGAATGTGGGAAAAACGTAAGGAAAGCAGCTAAAAGTTCCCAATCTTGAGCAAGTTGTAACAAATCAAATATCTTTATCGCTCAGAAACATTGCTACCACATTCACGTTAGTGTAGAAAAACCCAAAAACCGATGCGTCTCCTCTTCCTGTTTATTTTATCCACCTTGTCTTTGCCTCTAATGGCCCAACTCGACTTGGGTTCTCACTTCATCCGCGGCAGCTGGCAAGCCCATCAGAGCAATCCCGCGCTACTGCCCCAGCAGCGCATCACCATTTCACTGCCCAATATATATGGATATGGCGAGGTAAGCGGCTTTACCTTGGATGAGGTTTTGGAAAAAAACGATCAAGGCCAAACCGTAGTGGATGTAGCCAAAGCCATCAGCCTACTGGAGCCCGAAAATTACATCCGCGACCGCATCGACCTTGGCACCCTTGGCATCGGTTTTCACGCAGGCGACTGGTACCTTTCCCTGAGCCATCAGGTGCGGCAAAATGCGTATTCCAAATACCCTAAAGAGCTGGCTCAACTGGCCTGGGAAGGCAATGCCCAGTTCATCGGTCAGGAAGTTCAGATTGCGCCGCGTATTGGGATTCAGGCTTATCAGGAATTTGCGCTGGGTTTGGGATTTCAAGTGAGCAAAAAATTCACCCTGGGTGGGCGCATCAAATTGCTCAACGGGGTAGGCAACATCGCTTCGTTCAACCACGATTTTCGCCTCTTCACCAGCGATGACGTGTATCAACTGACCGTCAACGCGGATTACGGACTCAACACTGCGGGTACCCAGTTGAGTTACAATGGTTTTCAGGACATCAGTGCCAACTTGGACATCGCCACCTTTGACTGGAGCAACAACTGGACCAACAATACTGGCTTTGCACTGGACCTGGGGGCCAGCCTTCGCCTAGGGAATCTTGAATTGGCGGCTTCTATCCTGGATTTAGGCCAAATCAACTGGAAGCAGGACGCCACCCAATTGGCCATCAAAGGGCAATACACTTTTGAGGGTTTGGATATTTTTCCCAATGTCTGGACCGATTCGGTCAGTTTTGGCAGCATCGTGGATACCCTGGAGGCGCGGTTTAAAGTCGTCCAAACGAATGGAGTGTACGCAACCAGTTTGCCCGCCTATTCTTTTTTGAGTGCCAATTTAAAGTTGAATGAGAATACCTCGATTGGGGTGCTGGCGTATGGCGAACGGATTGCCGATGAATGGTTTCCCGCACTGGCCTTGAGTTTGCAAAAGCAGATTTTTAAAGGTTTTACCTTGGGCGGTGCTTACGTGATCCGCAACAAACGTTTTGACAACGTCGGCGTCAATACCAGCCTGAAAATTGGCCCCCTGCAAATTGTAGCCGCAACCGACAACTTGCTGACCCTCCTGCAAAGTTCCAATAGCAATACGGTCAATGGGCGGATCGGAATCAACCTGCTTTTTGGACAAATGGAAAAGGAAGAGCAGAAAAAATTGCCTAACGAAAAAGATTTTTTCAAATAAGCCGGAAAAAAATTTGGCCTAAGGTTGCTAGAAACCGCCAGGACTACTATCTTTGCACTCGCTTTTGAAGTAGAGCATTTTTTGGCGTGGTAGCTCAGCTGGTTAGAGCGTGCGATTCATAATCGCAAGGTCGGCGGTTCAAGCCCGCCTCACGCTACAGAATAACACCTAAGGACATCGAAAACAGGCAATTGCCCTTTCGATGTCCTTTTTTATTTTGTGAAAAGTTGAGTTTGTCAATCCTGGTCACTGAGTGGAGTCGAAGTGCGAGGGATTGACAAACTCAACTTTTTAATCCGCCATCAAAAACGCAGCACCAAATACCCCGGCGCTATCTCCAAGCTTAGGCTTTAGAATCAAAGTATCCAGACGGGGATTGAAGACGAACTGCTTGACTCGTTCAATTCCTTCGGTATACAACAAGTCAATGTTGCCTACCCCTCCACCCAAAACAATCACTTCAGGATCGAGGATATTGATCAAATTGGCGATGCCTTTGCCAAAAAAGTGCAACAAACGTTCGATGGTCGCGCTAGCATGCGGGTCACTATTGGCTTTGTGGCGTTCCAGGATTTCTTTGAGTTTGAGTTTTTGGCCGGATTGGGCCAGGTAAAAGCGCTCCAGGGCCGGGCCTGAAAAAACCGTTTCCACACAGCCCACGTTGCCACAGTAACATGGCCCACCGGATTCGTCCAGAAAGCTGTGCCCCCATTCGCCACCAATCCCTTGACGGCCGTTCCACACTTTGCCGTCGATCACCAAGCCGCCACCTACGCCACTCCCCATGATGACGCCAAAAACCATGCGGGCATTGGGCATCACATCCTGTACAATCCCCATTTTGGCTTCAGCCACCGCAAAACAATTGGCATCATTGGCCAACTCGAAAGTCAGGTTCAACGCGGCCTCCAAGTCTCGTTTGAAGGGCATGTCATTGATGCAGGTGGTGTTGCTGTTTTTCATGGTATGCGTAATGGGGTCCAATGCCCCTGGAGTACCCATACCGATGGCTTCCGGCACCAAGCCCGATTCTTTTTTCATCAAATCGATCAGCACCCCAATTTGCTGGATGATGTGATGGTACCCATGTTCTTGTTCGGTAGCAACACGCAGGCGAGTCAATACTTGCGGATCTTCTTTGCTCTTAAGGATCACCCCTTCTATTTTGGTGCCTCCCAGATCAATGCCCCAGAGTGGCTTCATAATTACTGATAGTTTTGTTGAAAATAGTACTAAATGCGGATCAAAACCGATTTAACCCTTAAAAATAGCATCTTTCGTTTATTTTTACGGGCAATCTGAAAAACTGGGCAATATCTTGGTTATGCGGAACAGTTTTTAGTAAAAAATTCATTTAGCAGGAAAAGTTCGGTTGGGAAAATGAAAATAAACTGGCAGAGTGGCTGGGTCGCGGGAGCACAACAAGTATTGATCCCTGTAAGCAACAATCAAGGTGAGTGGATACAAAACCTTGAACACATTGGCACACAAGTTGGCGTTAGCTTCAAGGCTGCGCTGGAAGATTTTAAAGCAGACACTGGCGAAACAATGGTTTTGTACGGCCCTGATTGTAAAGTCTTTCTGCTTGGATTTGGGCGAGAGGTAAGTTTTGCGGAAGCATTGCGTGCAACGCGTTTGTTTGCGGCACGCCAAAAAAGTAAATTGTCTACAAATCTGGGCATCTACCTCGATGCGTCCCTTTTACCATCCGACCAACACGTGGTATGCATCGAAGCCATCGTCAATGGCCTATATCTGGGCACTTACGATGCCGGGAAATACAAGAGTAAGGCTGCGGAGATTCATCCTTTGGCTACCGAAGAGGCGGCAGTTGAATTTTATTTGCCCGCCACCCTCAGTGTCAAAGCCGTGGCCAAAGCGGTAGCGCAAGGGCAGGTGATCGCCGAAGCTCAATTGGCCATTTACGACCTAATCAATGCACCTGGCAACAAAAAGCAGCCCGCTCATTTGGCCAGCTTTGCCCGGGCTGCGGCGCAACGGGGCAATTTTTCAGTGCGGGTATTGGAAAAAGCAGAATTGGAAGCGGAAGGATTTTATGCGCTTCTGGGCGTCAATCAAGGCAGTGCCGCACCGCCCGTTTGTATTGTGATGGAGTACGTTCCTGCACAAACGGCAACCCGCACAATTGGACTAGTAGGCAAAGGAGTGACTTTTGATACGGGTGGGATTTCCATCAAACCCTCGGCCAATATGCACCACATGAAAAGTGACATGAGTGGTGCGGCGGCGGTATACGGGGCCATTGAAGTAGCGGCGCGCCTGGAATTGCCCTTCCATTTGGTTGGCATTACCCCCGTCACCGAAAACAGTGTAGACGCCGACTCTCTCAAACCGGGCGACGTGATCGACTCCTACAGTGGCCGTACCATCGAGGTGACCGATACGGATGCGGAAGGCCGGATCATTCTGGCTGATGCCCTCTCTTACCTGGTGCGCAATTACAAGGTGGACAGCATCGTGGACCTGGCTACACTCACGGGTAGCGCGGCGCGGGTGCTGGGTAGCCACGCAGCTTGCTTGTTTGCCAATGATGACCAACTGGCGGAATCGCTGGCCGTAGCAGGCGAATACAGTGGCGAACGGCTGTGGCGTTTGCCACTTTGGGATGTGTACAAAGACGAACTCAAATCCGACGTGGCTGACTTGCGCAACTTCAGTGGCAAACCTGCGGCTGGTGCGATCAGTGCGGCCAAATTCCTGGAAGTGTTTGTGGATGAGCACCCTTCCTGGGCGCATCTCGACATTGCCGGAGTAGCTTATGGGGATGTGGATTTTTTGCCGCATAAATCGGCGACGGCTTTTGGGGTGCGGTTGTTGGTGGAGTGGTTGATGGGACAGGCCACAACTTAAATCAGGCTAAAAACGACTGAGGTGCCCCTTCGGTGCCTTAAGTTTCTTAGGTGGTGAAAAAATAAGACATCGCACGGTTTTTCTTTTTCACCACCTAAGAAACTTAAGGCACCGAAGAGACACCTCAGGTTGTGTGGCTTGTGATTCAGTTTTGCCTCTGAGGAATTCGAGACACTCATAGTATTTACACTTAAACCAAGCCCTGAATCTGCACATACTGCAACAACATAATCGTCTTCGCATCCTTAATCTCCCCACTTTCGATCATGGCCAGCGCCTGCGCAAATGGCAATTCCAGCACTTCAATGTTTTCTTGCTCGTGATCCAGTCCGCCACCGTCGCTCACCTGCATGTCCTGGCTGTACTCGGCGACAAAAAAATGGAGGATTTCGGTCACCGAACCCGGTGACATGTAGGCTTCGAATACCTTGCGCACATCGCGTACCTGGTAGCCCGTTTCTTCTTCGGTTTCGCGGCGGATACAATCTTCCGGGTTGTCCTGATCGAGTAGCCCGGCACAGGCTTCGATCATCATGCCATCGGCATTGCCATTGACGTAGGTGGGCATGCGGAATTGGCGTGTGAGGATGACTGTTTTGTGCTCCGGGTTGTACAACAGAATGGCAGCTCCATTGCCCCGGTCGTAAGCTTCGCGGCTGTGGGTTTCCCAAGTGCCGTCTTTTTTTTGGTAGTCAAAAGTGATTTTGCGGAGGGTGTACCAGTTGTTGGCGAGGACTTCGGTTTTGGTGATGTTGACGTTGGACATGGGTGTTAAGTGAAAAGTGAAAAATTAAAAGTGAAAAACGAAAAATTAAAAAATTAGGTATATGAGCTATAGGGGCAATAAAAAAATAAGTGATCATTTTGCCAGAAGATTAGATAAGTAAACGTTTCATTCCAAGTGTCTTATCTAAACCTCTGGCTCAGGAAAAATGATCACTTATTTTTGCCCCACTGCTAGGCAAAGATGCCAAATGCTGAGCAATAGTTTTATGGCGAAATGCGCCAAATACTCATTTGTAGCTACAGGTTATTCATTTGTAGCCTTTAAAATGGATGCTTGTCTGCACTTTAGCCTGAGAATTATTGCTAATTTTAGACATGATGATTATGAGACTCAATCTTGTATTACTACTTTGTTGTTGTCTGTTTTCGGGTGGGATTTTGCTTGCTCAAGCGGATTTGCCTTTTGCGTTGGAATGGAAAGTGGGGAAGACGTATTGGTTGGATGTACGGCAGGAGGAGCGGAAAGATTATACGCCAAGCAGTTACGAAGAGACCACTCGCAGAACTTTGTGGGAGTTAGAAGTTGTGAAAAAAAACGAGGCCAGCATTGTATTGCGAGCAAAAATAGCTCGGATACGTGTCAATCAACGTTTCCCTGAAAGCTACAACTACTTTGATTCAAGATACCATCAAAAAAAGGACAACTATCTTTATTGGGGGGACTTAACAGACAAGCAATTCATCCTTACAGTCGATTTAGGAGGTAGGGTATTGCGGCACCAATTGTTGATCAATGGTAAAGTAGTTAATTCGAAGACAGGGTTTAAAAACCCACTTTTCTTGTGGCAGTTAAAAATGCCTCAACGCGGGGCTGGTGATCCAACCAATTATAAAGTCTACGCCGTTCCAACTTTTATAAATTCACCCAAATATGAGGGTACAAAAGAGGATAAGTATCTGATTCAACATAGATATGAGCATAAGCAAAATTTAACCCTCGACAGAGCCAGTAACTGGTTTAAATATGGCACATTCGAAGAAACCCGTAAAAATGTAATCAGAAAGGTTTGGATACGCGGCTGGAGCAATCGTAATGCTACTGTTAAAGGCCAATTAACGCATTTAAAAATCCCTGGTGCATTAAAGGAAAAAGAAAACCTGCTCAGGCTTTTACAATTTCGTTTCGGGGTAAAAGCTAAGCTAAATCTGAATACCGATGGTAGTTTTGAATTTTCTGCACCTTTGGCTGGTTTAGTTTCCTTTGATCTTTTTAATGTTCCTCTGGTCTTGTCTCCAGGAGACCACCTAGAGGTCAGGGCTGATTTGGATAGTATTAAAAAAGCTACTTTTTATAAAGGCAATTGTAGTGAGGAAAACAGACTATGGCATAAACTCTATTTTCGAGACCACCATAGCGATGAAGATTCGGACAAGTTTGTGAACATCTTGAATGAAAATGCAGATGTGAATATTTTACACCAAGATGTTCGGCAAGATTTTATCCAGGATTCGGTTCTTTTGTTTACTTGGAAACATAGGATTAATCCTTTCCATTTTTGGGATTTTTATTGGAATTATCGTTACGAGGAGGCTGATAGGATGTTTATTTTCAGCGGTGGTTATTATTTTCTAGACATGGCAAGATTGGAGCCGAAAAGTTTTTTACCTCGCTTCCATAGTTTACCCATTTTCAACGATTGGAGCGAAGAAGGTTACGAGTATACCAATTTTATCCAACATCGCTACATGTCTTACATGGCTGGCTCTTTAAGAAAATTTAACGTATATTCTTCAGCGCTACCAAATGAAAGCGTTGTGCCTTTGGCAAAATATATGCTTAGTGCAGAGCCCCTCGAACGAGTAATGTATAGTCATATCACCAATTCCTTTTCCTCTTCGCACTATGACCGAACCCAACTTCATTTGGAAGTTTTCGATTTTATTCAATTCAGTAAAAATCCTGTGTATAAGGAAAATGTAAAAAAACTGATAGCCACATTCCAAAGTCTAGGTCAAGGAAAACCACTTCCTGCCTTCGAAGTATACAACCTCAAGGGCAATAAACTGAGCCCTCGCAAACTCCGTGGGAAAAAAACAATTTTGAGAGTAGGACTAAATAGTAGATCCTTTGGACACATCGAATACACCAAACTTACCAAGCGTCACCCATCCCTGAATATTGTCCACATTTACCCTTTGCCGTACCGCGAATTCAAGCAAAAATTTTCAGGTAAAAATTTACCACCTCCCTACACCGAAGACAATCTCTTTTTTCCAAAAGATTTAAATGCGGCGCAGCAAATTCACGACCGCTTCTGTTTCAACGAAAGCAGCAAATGGGATGAATCCGCTTATGGACGCCTATTCTTTATCAACGAGGCTGGCGTGATTGCTGATTTTATGGATAGCAATGGGGATGATTCCAGACAAATCCGCGCCGATTTCGCCTACCGCCTCCAACCCTTTCTCGCCCAAAAATCCGCCCTGAAACCCCAATTCACCTGGCTCTACATTCTTCTCGCTAACCTTCTGCTGGGTGGCAGCCTCCTTGCCTTGCGCACCCGCTACATCCGCCGCCGCGAAGCCCGTAAACGCCGCCTGACCGAAATAGAACTCAAAAGTTTGCGCGCTCAACTAAACCCCCATTTTATTTTCAACACGATGGGCTCCATTCAGCACCTCATTGCCAGTCAGCAGTCGGAAAAAGCCAATGACTACCTGGCGGATTTGGCTGCTTTGATGCGCCTGGTTTTGCGAGCTACCCAAAAAGGCATCATTTCCTTGAGGGCTGAATTGGACTTGGTGGAACAATATTGTGCACTGGAAAATTTGCGGAAACCCTTTACCTTACACCTGGACATTGCCCCCGAATTGGATGTAAATGCTTGTGAAGTGCCCGCCTTACTTTTGCAACCTTATGTGGAAAATGCCATCTTGCATGGCTTGGCTCCGGTAAATGCTGGGGGTAAAATTGAGCTGCAACTAAGGCGAGATGGCCCGTATGTCCTCATCTCCATTCAAGACAATGGAGTGGGCATTCAGCAAGCTCGTCAAAAAAACAGCAACGGCACCCAAAGTGGTTTGAAGATGAATCAGGAACGATTACAACTGATGTATGGCACAGAGGCAAGTGTCGACATTGTTGATTTGGCAGAAAAAGACCCCACACAATCGGGTACTGCAGTTACCCTCAAACTCCCTTGCTGCTGATGAAAACCCTCATTCTGGAAGACGAAGCCCACAATCGGGCTTTTTTGCACCTCACCCTCCAACAACACTGCCCGCAGGTTCAGGTAGTAGCGCAGGCACAAGGGGTGGCGGAAGCATTGGCCTTATTTCGCCAGCACTTGCCGGAATTGGTCTTACTGGATGTAGAGCTACCAGATGGCACCGGCTTCGATTTTTTGGAACGATTGCCGCAACCTTGGCCCAAAATTATCTTCATCACCGCCTACGATCACTACGCCTTGCAGGCCATTCGCTACAGTGCGATTGATTATTTGTTGAAACCGATTCGGGTGCAGGATTTGGTCCAAGCCTTACAAAAAGCCAGCAATCGGCTACACATGGAACAGGAATACGCCTTATTGCAATTGTTGCTCCAAAGTCGCCGCGAAACCACAGCACCCAAGCGCATCGCCCTGCCCACTGCCGAACGGATTGAGCTGATCCCCGTTGCCGACATCATTCGTTGTATGGCGGAAAACAATTACACCCATTTTTACATTCGCGATCAATCCAGCATTCTGGTGTCCAAAAACCTGGGTGAGTTTGAAGAAATGCTCCAGGAGTTCGGCTTTTTGCGCACCCACCAATCCCACTTGGTCAATGTTGAAGCCATCAAGTCTTGGGAAAAATCAGATGGAGGATACCTTTTGATGAAGGATGGGAGCAAAATTCCGGTATCGCGAAGCCGGAGAGAAAGGGTACTACAAACCTTGTTGAGTGATGAGTGATGAATTATGAGTGATGAATTGTCAATGCCTCTGCGGTAGCAATTCATCACTCATAATTCATCACTCATCACTTTCATTCAAATCGCTGCAAAAACGGGCTCACCAACGTATGCTCCGTCGCCAAGGCCATGTACCGCGCCTTTGGCACTGGCATACCTTGATTGATGAAATGGTTTTCCAGTTCCATTTGGGTTTGGTAGAATACGACGCGGAAAGTACGCACCAGCTCGGCGTGCAAAGGATCTTGGGCCGCCCAGATGTTGAGTTTGTTCAGCAATTCCGTCGACCAGGCGTCCAGTTGGGTTTGTTCGGCAGCAGAAACCTGCACTTTTCCCGCCAACAATTGCGTGCGGTGATCCGTAGCTTGTTTCACTACTGCTTCAGTCGGTTTGTCTACTCCGATGTCTTCAGCCAGAAGTTGCAATACTTTACTGCTGTTTTGTTCCGCTGCTTCAGGCTCATCACAGGTTTGCGTAGGCAGGGGTAGGGTAGAAGAAGCATTGAACAGTCCCTGTGCTTCGGCGCTCTCCTGCGGGTGCTTGTCATTCAACCAGCAAGGCAGTGGATGTTCCTCACCTAGGGCAGCGTGCAGGTAATATACGTGCAGGATGAACTGCCGCAAATCCGTATACGCATAAGCGGCTTTACTATCAAAACTGATCTGATTGCTCACATTGCGGCTGGAGAACACCTCGCGAATGGCCCCATTCATCAGGTTGTTGGTTTCAAAACCAGGACCCCGTGAGGTAAAACTATTGTAGGCCATGTAAGCCTTGGACAGCGGGTGGTTGATGCTGGCCAGACTCGCGATGGGGTTGGCATCTTTGTCCAGGTTGTTCAGCATGTCGTTCAGGCGCGAAGTGGCATTGTTGGTATCTTCCTCCTTTATTTGGGCTGCCGCAGTGTAGCGGGTCATCAAACGATTCCGCTCCTGGAAAAAATCATAAGCCTGTTCGGTCGCCGCGTTGAAATACCCATCGATGCCACTACGATAGGCACCTTCCTGTGCCAGGGCTTGTTGCAATTCCTTTACCGAGGCCCGATAAATGGCGACGGGAGCAGGAGGCTGATTGTTCTGCTGCAAAGCACCGTTGCCTGTATTGTTGGCAGGTGGCACATTGGCACCTTTTACCCCTGAAGAGGAATTGTAGTTGTAGCCTGGGGCCGCGTTGCCGTAGGTGTTATTGGGGTTAACCGTACTGGGATTCGCTGTACTGGGATTGTTGTTAGGGTTATTCTGATTAGCCGTATTGGTATTGGCATTGTTCGGATTGTTGGAAGCCTCGTAGGAAACTGGAATCTGGGCACCTTTTGCCTGGGTGTTGGGCGGATTGGTATTCGTTCCCGGAGTATCCCACTTGAATTGGGCCTGACCGTTGCCAGCAGGTGCCGCGCGGTTGTTATTGCCATTGGGCGGTGGTGCGGAGACGTGGCTGTTGTTCGTATTGGGATTGCTGGTATTGGCTGGGTTGTTGTTCACTCCTGGCACCACTGCCGTATTCGTATTGGGATTGCTGGTATTGTTGCCTGGATTGGGATTGCTGGTATTGGCTGGATTGTTGTTTACCCCCGGCACCACTGCTGTAGTCGTATTGGCTGGATTGTTGAGTTGGTAATCCACAGGTAGGAAGGTCGGCTGAGGGCGCTGCACCGGTTTGGATACAGGGACATTGGTCTTTTTGGGGCCAATTTGGGCCGTTGCACTCACCTCTTTGGGTGAAGTACCTGTTTCAAAACCGCCAATTTGGTGCAAAAACGTGGGGTGAGCCGTGCGCACAAAAGCATCGGTGTAACCCATTGCCTGTACTTTGGCCAATTCTTTCCGGGCTGCTTCGATACTGGGATAAAAACCTGTCAGCAATTTCGCTCCAGTTTCATTGGGAATCACGAACAATTCACCGCTAAGTGCTTGGTAACGATTCCAGGTCACGGAGGTGTTGGCCTCAAAACTGGCAATTTGAATGGAGGCTATCGACTGGTTGTCACGTACCACGTACTGCTGCATTTTAGCTGCTGAAAAGCCCGATTTTTTGACTTGGTCCAAAATTTTGGCTGCTTCCAGGGCGGTGTCGTAGCCACCGATGTAGACGTCAAAGACTTGATTGGGGCGTTCTTTGGCAAACAAAAAGCCCAGTTTTTCTAGACTCTTGTAGTTCTCGGGTCGATTGCCGGAAAAAGTACCCACCAGGATGGTAAAGTAACTGTTGCTGCTTTGCGCCAATAGCGCAGTAGTGCCCAACAACAGATGGAGAAAGAGAGCAAGTTGAATGAGTCGCATGGGAAAATGATGATTTAAGGTTGAGGAGGTTGAGAGAGGTTGAGAAGGTTTAGGCTACCGCGAGCGATTTTGACAGCACTCGGGTATAAGTCGCTCGCGGTAGCCTAAACCTTCTCAACCTCCCTCAACCTTCTAAACTCTATTGACGTAAAAATGGTATTCTCGCCACAAAAGTAGGCATAAATGTCAGGTTTTGACTCCTTTATTGTGTTAAAAGTGTCATTTAGGCAGTTAAACTACTCTGGAACTGAATTTGTTGTATAAACTGGCGTTAAGGAGAACTTAAATAGGTGAACAGTTGCCAATATTATAACGTGTGAAAGCATTCAGAAGGGTAGTATTGGCAGTGGGAGAAAAAACTTTTGTCGAAATTCCCTGAAATTTTAACGCAATAGCGTATATTTTGGTTGTCGAAGTGACCCTAAACGAAAATTTTCCGTATAAAGGTGAAACTTTGCCCCATTTTCGTAACGATGGGAGCGGTTTTTCGTTTAAAGCTCTAGAACCTGCATTGACTAAAAGGTTCCAAAATTCCAGCGTTCCAAAGTTCCAGGGTTAAGGACAGCCTTGGAACTTTGGAACGCTGGAACTTTGGAGCCCCAAGATTTCCATATGAAGCGTACTTACATGGTGGAGTTTGAGCTCCCTGAAAGCCTCTCGGAAGAGTTTCTCGCCCTGATTCCAGAGCAGAGAAACACGGTAGATTACCTCATGTCGGAAGGCAAAATTCGTTCCTACTCCTTGGCCATGGATCGTTCCGTGCTGTGGGTGATTATGGAAGCGGATTCAGAATTTGAGGTGATGGAAACCATTGCCCAATTGCCCCTCAGTGATCATATGCATCCGTATATTTCGGAATTGATGTTCCACAATATGGCGGATATGGCGCTGCATTTTTCAATGAACTGATCCATTTCGGATTTCGTGATTTCGGATTTCGCTTGCTAACTTTGTGCCCGATATCTGAAATCTCGATATCCGAAATCCGAAATCCACCGCATGAAACGCATCGCTGTAGACATGGACGAGGTAGTTGCCGACGTCCTCCCTAAATTTTTGACCCTCTTTGAACAAATCAATGGCCGCCGACCCAGCGAGGAAGAATACAATGGCAAAAAACTGTACGCCTTACCCGGCGGCGAACATCTTCGCGAAGCACTCTTCCACAAAGGATTTTTTGCTGATTTAGACCTTATTCCTGGTGCCCAGGAAGGGATTCAAAGTTTGCTGGACGATGGTTATGAAATCTTTTTTGTAACCGCCGCTCAAGAATTCCGCAATAGCCTGGAAGACAAATACGATTGGCTCCTGCAATATTTCCCGAACGTCCCCTGGCGCAACTTCGTTTTTTGTGGCGACAAAAGCATCATCGGCACTGATTACCTCATCGACGATCACGCCTTCAATCTGCGTACTTTCAGTGGCAAAGGTTTGTTGTTTACCGCTCCACACAACCTGAGCGAGACCGAATTTACCCGAGTCAACAACTGGAGCGAGGTCTTGGCCTTTTTTGAACAGGAAAAACTGAGCCATGCCGCTAATCGATAAACTCAAGTCCTTACTTCAACTCAAACTCAAATACGCAGCCTCTGCCGGGATTGCTACCGCAGTGGATTACGCTATTTTTTTTGGACTAAAAAATGGCTTGCAATTTACGGCTACATTGGCTCAGCCTTTCGCCTACGCGGCGGGGGTGTTGGTCAATTTTGTACTGCAAAAGCGCTTTGTATTTGAACTGAAACGTTCGGTTTGGTCGGCTTTTGGGCTGGCTTTGTTGGTATCTTTAGGTGGCTTGTTGTTGAGTACAGGCATCATTCACCTATTGGACAATTACTTGCCCTTTTTTCGGCAAAATGCCTTATTGGCTAAATTACTCACCTCTGGTATCGTGTTTTTTTACAATTTCTACCTAAAAAGGCTGGTTTTTGAAGGAAAATTTATTTGAATGTCCTCTTTTACTTGTAACTTTCACAGATTTGCTGCATTATTGTTTATGACAAAAAAGTTTGTAGTATCTTACCGGAAACAAAGAGCCACGTGAAAAACATCGCCATTTTTGCTTCCGGTTCAGGCTCAAACGCCCGGAAGATTCTGGAATATTTTGCCGAGCGTAAGGATGTGAGTGTCCAATTGGTCATTTCCAATCGTGCAGACGCCGGAGTGTTAAAAATTGCTGAAAGTTTTGGGGTAGATTCAATAGTCATTGACCGCCGTACGTTCTATGAAACGGACGATATTGTATCTGTTTTGAATAAATATGAGGTTTCGCTTGTCGTTTTAGCCGGATTCTTATGGTTGATACCAGAATACCTGGTCGAAGCGTTTCAAGGAAAAATCATCAATATTCATCCAGCCCTGTTGCCTCAATACGGAGGCAAAGGAATGCATGGCAAACATGTTCACGAAGCGGTCAAAAAGGCCAATGAATCGGAAAGTGGAATGACCATCCACTATGTGAATAATCGCTACGATGAAGGTCAGATAATTTTCCAAGCCCGTTGTCGACTTTCTCATACAGACACTCCGGAAGACATTGCCGGAAAAGTGTTGCAATTGGAACATAAACACTACGCCGAAGTTATTGATCAATTGCTACAAAGGTTTTAAACGCTTAAATAAGCGCTGATTGACCTTTGCAATTATTTGTTTTCATATGTCTCACAATACGATCTGTGCCTAAAACCAGGCCACGGGTCGATTGTAAGTAAAAAGCACGCTATGTTGAAAAAGCTTGTTTTTCTGCTGTTGAACTTCAGCCTCCTCTGTACCCTTAGCGCTCAGAGCGCCAAAAAACTGATGAAACAAGGTGAAGAAGCCTACACCAAAGGAAACTACGTGCAGGCAGCCGATTTTTTTGAGAAATCCTGGCTAAAAGGCAAAAAGCCCGAAGCCATTTTCAAAGCCGGCGAGGCCTACTACGTGCTGCGCAATTACCGCAAAGCGGCTGAAGCGTACGTCAATGTAAAGGACAAAAACGATCAGTTCCCATTGGTGGGCCTCAAATACGCCCGCAGCCTCAAGCAAGATGGGCAGTACGACAAGGCCTCCAAGGCCTTCAGCGATTTTAGAGATAGCTACACCGGTGAAGGCAAAGCCGTGATCGAAGATGTGGTGCAAACCGAGCTACAGGGCAATGAATTGGGTAAATTACTACCCGCCCAAGCTCAGCAAGGCATCGAAGTCACTCATGCTGGCGCTGGTGTGAATACCAGCGACAACGAGTTTGCCCCCTTGCCTATCGACAAAGGTTTGTTGTACTTTTCCTCCACCATCGGTGGTACGGCGCGAATTTATCGCTCTTCCCTGGCCGACAATGCCTGGGGTAAAGGAGCTACGCCAGACAATTTTCCGGTGATCCAGAAAGGCCAATATTGCCACGGCTCTCTGACGCCAGATGGGCAGCGCTTCTATTTCACGATTTGTGACGCAGCGAGTTCTTTTAACAACAATACGACCCGTTGTGAAATTTATGTCATCCGCAAACAGGCGGCAGGATGGTCTGCACCCGAAATGTTGCCCGAATCCATCAACGCCAAAGGCACTACGGCAACCCAACCCCATGTGGTACAGAACAACGGTAAAGAGATCCTTTACTTTGCATCCAACCGCACTGGCGGCCGCGGCGGCATGGACTTGTGGTACGTAGAGCGCCCTTTGAGTGCAACGGGCAATGCCTTTGCAAGCCCAATCAATCTTGGGCCAAACATCAACACCCTGGGCGACGAAATGACGCCCTATTTCAGCGTGGGTGAGGGTATGCTTTATTTCTCTTCTAATGGCCAAACCTCTATCGGTGGTTTCGACATTTACAGCTCCAGGGGAGATTTGAGCACTTGGGCACCAGCCGATAACCTGGGTTTGCCTTACAACTCTCCTGCCGATGATTACTACTACATTAAGCACAATGATGGCGAGGGTGGCTTCCTGGTATCGAACCGGATTGTGGCAGGCGAAAAACTGACCACCAAGGACGACGATATTTTTGAAATCAAAAGCAAGTTGGTGGTAGCCAAACTCCAGGGCAGTGTATTTGCTCAGGAAACGGGTGAACCTATCAACAAATACCTGCTGACCTTGTACGAAATCCGCACCGATGAGTCGGAATCCATCCTGCTCAACCGCGAATTCAATACCAGTACTTACGATTTGGAACTGTTGCCCAATCGCAAGTTCAGGGTAGAAATTACTGCACAGGGCTACGCTACGGGGGCCTACAATTTTGTGACCAATAATCCAAACGGGCAAGCTTACGGCCAACCCTTGATGTTGGTGAAATTGGGTGGAGCTGTCGTGAATACCAACCCTGGGGGAAATCCCAATAACCCCAATCTAGGTAATGATCCCGGATTTGGCAACCCCAATAATCCGGGCACCAATAATCCGGGCACGAATCCACCACCCAATAATTTTCCCAATGCCAATCCTAGCGGAGGTGTATACACCGCGAAAGGAGCTGGCCCTGCGGATAAAGAGGAATACTCCACGGATGCACCACGCTACGAAGGGGAGTACTACAAAATTCAGTTGGCGGCACTGAAAGCGTTTAGCCCAAACGATAAGCGCTATACCGCCATGAGCGAGTTTGGTAACCTACAAACGGAAACCATCCTGAGCAAGCAAATGACGCGGGTACTGGTGGCTACTTTTTATACCAAAGACGACGCCAAACGGGCGCTCGCTGGGGTCAAAAGAAAAGGGTTTTCGCTGGCTTTCATCGTGAAATACACCAATGGTGAACGTTATGGGCGGGTAAATCTTTAATCCTGCCGTTAAACCATAAATTTGTTCTAATTTTGTCGGGGTTTAGGCTATATGGTCTAAACCCCGTAGTTTTTTTCTTTTTAACCACCTAAGAAACCTAAGAAACCACAGGGCCACCTTAGTCAATGCCTACTGCTTAGGTGTTTCTATGGTTTCTAAAGTTTCTTGGGTGGTTCAAAAAAACACAACGCCGCAGGCGTTCCAATAAAAACAGTCCAAGCTTTTATGGCTAAACAATCCAAGCGCAAGCCCAGTGCTTACGGCAAAAAAAGAGTTGATCGCCAACCCATTACTGCTCCTGAATCGACCGAGGGGATGCGGCTCAACAAGTATGTAGCACACTGCGGCATAGCCTCACGTCGGGAGGCCGCTGAAATTGTGAAGCAGGGGCACATCAGTATCAACAATGAACTCGTCATTGAACCTTTTTACCAAATCAAAACGGGCGACATAGTCAAGTTTAAGGGAAAAGTGATCAAACCTGAAATCCGTAGGGTGTACTACATCATGAACAAACCCAAGGATGTAATCACGACAACTTCTGATGAAAAAGGGCGTAAAACGGTGCTGGACATCATCGGGGATCGGGTTGAAGAGCGTGTCTTTCCGGTAGGCCGCCTTGATCGGAATACCACGGGACTGCTGTTGTTGACCAACGACGGCGAACTGGCTCAAAAAATGACCCATCCGAGTTATAAAATTAAAAAAATCTATCACGCTACCCTCGATAAGGGCATCTCTAAAGAGGATTTGGCAAAGATTCGGGCGGGTCTGGAGCTGGAGGATGGCCTTGCACCCGTAGACGAGGTAGATTACATCATGGAACGGCCCCATACCGAAGTGGGCATCACCATCCACATTGGTCGCAACCGCATTGTGCGTCGCATTTTTGCACACCTGGGCTATGAAGTACTCAAACTGGATCGGGTGTATTTGGGGGGGCTGACCAAAAAGGATTTGCCTCGGGGTTTTGTTCGTTCGTTGAGCAAGCAAGAGGTGATTATGTTGAAGCATTTTACGGGGAAATAACTTTTTTTAATCTGTTCTCTGTTCATCATACCTACAACTCTACAATTGGTCATGAGCAAACCATTGACATCTAAAGTCCTCAATTCTACCGTAATTGTAGCTGGCCTGGGCTATTTTGTGGACATCTACGATTTACAGTTGTTCAACATCATTGGCAAAGAAAGCATCCAAAGTCCAGCGGGTTTGAACGTTTCTGACCCACTACAGGTAGCCAATTTGTTCGACAATAACCTCTTTTATTGGCAAATGGCCGGGATGCTGGTAGGTGGTTTATTTTGGGGCGTATATGGCGACCGCAAAGGGCGCAAATCCATCCTGTTTGGCTCCATTTTGATGTATTCCATTGCCAATTTGCTCAATGCATTTGTAACCACAGTCGAACAATACCAGGCGGTGCGCTTCCTGGCTGGTTTGGGTTTGGCGGGTGAACTCGGTGCGGCCATTACTTTGGTTTCAGAGATCATGACCAAAGAAAACCGGGGCTGGGGTACGGCCATTATCGTTACTTTAGGTGCATTGGGTGCCGTAGTCGCCGCCATTATCGCCAATTATAAAATTGCCTTCTGGGGCCTGGAAGCCTGGCAAACGGCCTATATCATTGGCGGCGTATTGGGGCTTTTGTTGCTCCTCTTGCGCTTTGGTACTTTTGAATCAGGCATGTTTGAAAAACTGGAAAAGGGCAGTTCCCGAGGGAATTTTTTTCTGCTGTTTCAGGAGCGGGAGCGCTTTTTCAAATACCTGCATTGCATCAGCATCGGTTTACCGGTATGGTTTGTACTGGGAACCTTGATCAAACGAGCGCCCGGCTATGCCGAACACATCGGGGTAACTACTCCCATCAGCGTAGCCACCGCAGTGATGATGGCCTATTTGGGGCTGTCTATTGGGGATTTGGTCAGCGGTTTTTTGAGCCAGGTGCTGCGAAGCCGGCGCAAGGTGGTGTTGCTTTATTTGGGACTTTCGATGGGTACTACACTGTTCTATATTTTTAGCCCAGCCATGTCGGCATCGGCATTTTACATCCTAATCTTTATTCTGGGGGTTAGTACGGGGTATTGGGCTTTGTTTGTGACGATTGCTTCGGAGCAGTTTGGTACCAATATTCGGGCAACAGCAACCACTACGGTGCCCAACTTTGTCCGGGGGGCAGTGATTCCGATTGGGATCAGTTTTGCGGCATTGTCGACTTCGAGTAATCTGGTTAGTGCAACCCTCGTTGTAGGGGGAGTATGTTTTGGGCTGGCAGTATTTTCAATTCTGAGCTTGCCGGAGACGTTTGGGAAGAGTCTAGATTACTTAGAGTAAATGCTATGGCCGGAATCTACCTTCACATTCCTTTTTGCAAGCAGGCTTGTCACTATTGCAATTTTCATTTCAGCACTTCGCTGCGGCAGAAGGGGGCGATGGTGGAGGCCATTGTGCGTGAACTGGAATGGCAAAAAGACTATTTACAAGGTGCACCACTGAGCAGTATCTATTTTGGAGGCGGCACTCCATCCCTGTTGGATGTAGCAGAGTTGGAGCAGATTTTTTCCAAAATATACCAGCTCCACAGTGTTCGAGCCGATGCGGAAATCACGCTGGAGGCCAATCCAGATGACCTCAGTTTGGAAAAATTGCAGGCCTTGCGCAACAGTCCAGTCAATCGTTTGAGCATCGGCATCCAGTCTTTTGCGGAGGAAGATTTACGCTTTATGAATCGGGCTCACAATGCCCATGAGGCGCGGGCTTGTATTGAAAATGCACTGGCGCTTGGTTTTGACAACCTTACGCTGGATTTGATTTATGGAACGCCTACGACCAGCCACGAACAATGGGCCCGGAATCTGGATACCATTTTTCAGTACCCCATTCCACACCTCTCTGCTTACTGCCTGACGGTAGAGCCCAAAACGGCCCTGGATCATTTTGTGCGCCAGGGCAAAGCCTCTCCGGTAGATGAAGAGCACGCCAATGCCCAGTTTTTATACCTGATGGAGGCGACCCAGGCGCAAGGATATGAGCATTACGAAATCTCCAATTTCGCCAAACCCGGCCGCTATGCTCGGCACAATTCCAGTTATTGGTTGGGCGAACCTTATTTGGGCATCGGCCCCTCATCCCATTCCTTCAATGGCCAGAGCCGACAATGGAATGTTGCCAACAACGCCAAATACCTAAAAATTTTGAACGAAGGTAATGTCACTCAAATTACAGACACTGAACTTTTTGAACTAGAAGAACTGAGCCCAGCTACTCGCTACAACGAATACGTGATGACGGGTTTGCGCACCATTTGGGGTTGCGACCTGCAAAAAATAGCTCCCGTTTTCCAGTCCTATTTTGTGGAGAACGTTCAGCCCTTTATCGACAAAGGTCAAGTCCTGATGCAAAACCACCAATATCGTTTGAGTGCCAGTGGCAAGTTTATGGCGGATTACATCGCTGCGCAGCTTTTTTTCATCGAAAATAATTGAGTTGCATTTGCACTTTGTGCTTATTGTGGCACGTTTCGAAACAATTCATCACTAAAACATACTCCAATGAGAATGCTCTTGTTTGGTTTTTGTGCCTTGTTTGTGTTCGCATGTAGCCAGGAAAGTCGTAAAGATGCCTACATCAAATCTTTCAATTCTTTTATTGAAAAAATTGAAAAAGAAGCGCCCGGTTATACCAAAGCGGATTGGGAAACTGTGGAGACCGAACTGGATGAATGGACGGGGATCAAACGCCATGAAATCCAGGCAGCCTTGACCAATGAAGACGAGGAATTTTTGAATAAACTGGAAAACCGCTTTGAATACGCTTATGCCCAATTTTTGAAAGACCGCCTTTTGAATGGACTCAACAAAACCTTAAAAAATGCCAAAAAAGAAATCCGGGAAGAAGTGGAAAAAATAGTGGAATGACCTACTCCACCAAGCACAAAAATCACCACGACAACTGATCTTAGCCATTTACAGCAGCACTCGAATGCCCCTAGCTTTGACAAAAAATCAATAGTCATGACCACATTCAAGCGCACGTTGGTTGCCATGGACTTAAGCGTAATGGATCCAAAATTGTTGGAATGGGTGAGAACGCTGAACAAAAAGCTCGGCTTTCAGAAAGTCTATCTTTTGCACGTAATGCCCGACTTTAGCGCCCCTCAAAACGTTGACATTGAATTCCATGCTCTGTTTTCAGCAGACTATCCTGCCGATGAAAAAGTACGCGATAGATTGGCTGAGGATGTAGAAAAAGCGCTGGGGAAACAAACTGGCTTGGAGTTGGCCGTAGAAGTTCGTGAGGGTAAGCCTTACCAAAAAGTAGTCCACCTCAGTGACGCGAAGGACATTCAATTGTTGGTTATCGGTCGTAAAAAACAGAGCGAAGGCAGTGGCATTAGTGCGCGTAGAATTACCCGTGCAGCCAAATGCAACGTATTGGTCGTACCGGAGAATAGCGAGGCAAAATTGCAGCACATTCTGGTGCCAGTGGACTTCTCTGATCTGTCGGCTAAAGCCTTGCGCATTGCGCTCGACATTGCTTTGAAAAACACCAATACCAGAGTTACTGCGCTGTATATCATGGACTTGCCGCCGAGTAATGCTTTTGATCGGCCTTATGCCAATGCTGGCTTGCAACAATTACTGAAGAACGCAGCAAGGGAAGCTTTTGAAAAGTTCTTGTCCGAATTCGCCGATAAAACTCCCTTTACGCTTGCAGAAGTGATCGTTGACAATACCTTCAACAATACTGCCCGACACATCAGCAATTACGCTTTGGCTCAGGAAGCAGATATGGTGATCATGGGTGCGCAGGGGCACAGCAACTGGGAAAATTTGTGGTTTGGCAGTGTAACAGAAAAGGTGGTCGAGACGTCAACTTGCCCGGTTTTGGTGGTTCGGTAACGGGTAGGTCTTCTACCCATAAAGGCTATTAGAATTTGGAGGAAATGCCAAATTCTGTCCAATCTATTCTGTCTACCATAGTAGGACTTATCATTAGATCACGTAGCTTTGACCTTAGGTTTTGTGAACAGAGCATGCTCTGCTCACAAAACTATTAATTCTGTCAAACGTTAATCGTGTATGTCCGAACAACAAATCAATGACGAGCTGCGTCAGCGGCTCAAAAATTGGCCAGCTTTGTTTCACAAATACGCTCAGGCCAATACCAAGAAAGCAGTGCTGCAAATGATCACTACTTTTTTGCCTTACATTGGACTCTGGGCTCTAATGTACTGGAGCACCTTTTATTCCTGGTGGCTTACTTTTGGTTTGGCCGCCATCAACGCTTTTTTCCTCGTGCGCATTTTTATCATTCAGCACGATTGTGGTCACCGCTCATTTTTCAACAACCAGCTGGCTAACAAAATCATTGGTTGGTTTTGTAGCTTTTTTAGCACCATCCCTTATTCTTATTGGGCCGGGGTGCACAATTTTCATCATGGTCACAGCGGACAATTAGAAGTCGAAGTCCGCGACATCGGCGATCTAATGGTGATGACTGTAGAGGAATACCGGAAAGCATCTTTCTGGCAGCGCGTCGGCTATCGCGTTTACCGCTGGCCTATTGTTACCTTTGTGATTGCTCCGGTGATCTATCTAGGCTTTTACAACCGGATTCCACTGGTGAACCTGAACGGCTGGAAAAAAATCCACACCCAATTGCACCTCAATAATTTAGCACTCTTGGCCTTTTACCTGCTCCTGGGTTGGGCTCTGGGCTGGCAGCGCTTTTTGTTCATTCAATTGAGCATTGTGTTCCTGTTTGGGATCATTGCTATGTGGTTCTTCTATGTGCAACACCAGCACGAAGATGCTTACAAGGAATGGAAAAGCAAGTGGGAGTACGTGCTTTCTGCGGTTAAAGGAAGCACCTACTACAAACTGCCCCGTTTGGTGCAATGGCTGACCGGCAATATTGGCTTTCACCACATCCACCACCTCAATTCCAAAATTCCGAATTACCACCTGGAGCAATGCGCCAAAGACAATGCGTTTTTGGACAACTACATCACCACGGTTACTTTTTGGGAAAGTTTGAAATTGATGCACAACAAACTTTGGTGTGAAGAAACCAAAAGGATGATTACGTTTCTGGAGTTTTACCACCGGGAGTATGTGCGCAATCTGCAAATGCAACGGGCGTAGGTTTTAGTTTCCCAAAGCGACATTCTTTTTCACAAAGAAAACACAAAGGGGCACAAAGGGCACAAAGTTAGGCGTTGACTACGCTTTCTTTGTGCCCTTTGTGGTTTAAAAAATGCCTTAACCTGCTAAAGTTCATTTCAAAATAACCCCTTAGTACCAGCCTCCAAGCCACTAATCCTGATAATTTTGTAGTCAACTACAAACTTGCAACATGTGGCGAATCCTGCTCTGTCTTTATTGGTTTATCCACGTCGATCTGACCTTCGCTCAAGTCAACTCGAACGCAACGCCACCAAAGGATCGGGCTGATAATTTCATCGAAGCAGGTCAGGTCTTTTTGCAAAAGCGCGATTATGTCAATGCATTAAAAAATTTTGACCAAGCCAAACCTTTGCTGGAGCAACAAAACGACGAATACCGCCTGGGACGTTTGCTCAAACAAATTGGCGACCTGTACTCCGCCCGCACCTACTTCCGCCAATCCGCCGAGCATTACCGCGATGCCATTACCTTGCTGCGCAAAACCGGACAACAAGAATTGGTCGGGGATTGCCTCGAAAGTTTAGCCAAC
>JAIXOO010000102.1 GCA_027486765.1 Saprospiraceae bacterium | reverse complement strand
TTGACAATGTTCAAGTTCCCTAGGATAAGCAAAAATGTCAGGCAGTAGAGACGCACGGCCGTGCGTCTCTGCACAAGCCAGTTAAATCTATTATTTTTCATCATCGCTGTTGATCTTGATGCGGTTAGTCGGTACGATGCGGTTCTGTGGGGTAAGCACTACAAATATGTCCTCCCGTTTGCGCGGGCGGGAATCCACTTCCCAGCGGAAGCCTTTCAAGCGCAGGGTCCGGTGGTTGGTGCTGCCCATCGGGCTGAGCACGGATTTGGGATCGGTGATGAAGGTTATTTTTTCCACCGCGTTTTGGGCACCAAACCTGATCACCATTTCACTACACTCCGTTTTGTTAACCCCTACATAGGCTTCCGAATCATCTTTGGCGTAATAGATGACTTCAGCGTTACCAAAGGCATCCATTCGTTTGAGGTTGCTTTCCACGAAATACGATACCACGTTTCGGGCTTTGATCTGGTTAAAATAAGTCCCATCCGAGATCACCACTATGAAGGAGTTACTCCTCATGATGATTTTATCGATCTTTTTGTTCTTCATCGTGAGGTAAATCGTATCGGCGGTAAACTGACTGGTATCCGACCACACAATTGGATTGCCATAGAGCGTAAACAAAGAATCTCGGGTGGAATATACCATCGAGTCGCACACCGCTTGGAAGTCCCTTTTGTAAATCCGGGCATTGTGGTAAGCGCGTAAAATGCGGCTGGTGTCGGACTGCATCGTATCTTTTTGCACCACCGCCAGGGAATCATTTTTCCCAACCGACAAGGTGTCTCGCTGTTTGCTCGGCAAACTATCTGCCTTTACCGCAAGAAGCGTATCTGCGGATAAAAATAACGAATCCCCTTCCACAATCGTGATGAGTTCCGGTCGCCCTCGTGACCCACCTGAGGCTTTGAGGTACCCATTTTTTTTGCCATAATCCGCTCGCATCGCGTTGATGGACAAATCGGCAGCGGTGTCGCGCCACATCACATTCCCGGTGGCGACCCCGAGTCCAGTCGCATCGTCAAAACCCATTTGGTCGGCTTCCATGAGGTTGGGCGGGTCGCTGACAAAGGTGCGACCGAGGGTTTTAAAAGTCCCTTTTTTGCGGTTATAACTAATGATTTCGGAATTGATGTCCTGTTCTTTTTCGCGGTAGCGGGCATTCCCTTGCAGGAAGGTAGTGTCCTGGAGTTCGTCGTAACGAATCAGGTTACCGATGGCCAAACGGGTCGAATCTTCCACCCGGGCGTTGCCACGTAGGGAGTAGATTTTGAGGTTGTCGTCGTAGGTGATGGTATCGGCCTCAGCTTGTTGGTCTTTTTTGACGTATTGGGCATTGCCCGAAAATTCGGCTCGGTTGTTGAAGGTGTCGTAAAAACCATCTTCGCAATACACTTTACTACTGTCGTTGGTGATGACGGTTGGCCCCAGGAAGTCAACGACCTTGGATTCGGTGTTGTAGTTGAGCGAATCCGCTTTGAGGCTAAAACGAGGGCCTACTGCGGTTACATTTTCCCGAAACTGCGCTTGTTTGGTCGCTACAAAGTAATACCCCACTTTACTTTTTAAAGAAAGGGAGTCACTGACCATGGTAGCATTGTTGGTGTAATAGGCCACCCGGGTATCGGTGCGGTAATCCAGGCGGCGGGTGTAGAGTTTGCGGTTGCCATTCACCAGAATGACCCGGCCCAGAAGGTTAGCGATTTTGGATTCACCGTCGTACTGGGCTTCATCGGCAAAGATCTTCAGGGAGTCTCCTTGCTGGATCACTACATTGCCATAGGCATAAACCTGGGTTTCGTTTTCCACCGTGGCCGAATCGCAGTACATGTAAACACTATCCTGCTTCAGCTCTACTTTTCCTTTCAGGCGATTGATGGTCGTTTCACCTCGGGTTTCATATACGGATTTGTCGGAGTAAAGAATGATCACCCGACTGCCTTCTCTGCTTGCGCCGGGGGTCTGTGCTTGTATATGGGCTATTCCGGTCAGCATCCACATCAATCCTAAAAGCCAAAGCTGCCTATACATTTTTTTCTCTTAATGATTAATCAATCAGCAATTCTGCTGCCTCCTCCCCTACCAAAGTACCAATGGCGACTCCCATATCGAAAAAAAACTGAGCGTTCCCAATAACTCAGTCTATTGATGTTTTGTTGTAAGTCCATAAGCATTTAAAGTTGTTGTGATCGCAACAACTCTTTATCTTCCGCCGCAAATATCACTATTAAACTACAATATCTTTCAATCTACGGCTATGATTCAGCGAATTCAGAGCGTTTTCTTTCTGCTGGCCGGGGGGCTATACCTCGGATTGTTTGGCGTACCCTTCGCCGAAACCAAACAAGCGGTGGCCCAATCGGCCTTTTTAAATGATGCTGCTTATGGCGTCCAGGATCATGTGGCACTGATGGCGGCCTTTGCCGTGGCGGGTGCACTACCGATTGCGGCAATCTTTTTGTTCAAAAACCGGGCCCTTCAAATGCGCTTGGCGGTGTTTTCCACCATTGCGGCCATCGTGGGCAGTATCCTTACCGTGGTATTGTTCATGCAGGAGGGGTTGAATAAAAGTAAAGAAGCCATCGACGACGGGCTGGGCTTGTATATGGCGATTGCGGCGCTGGTGTTTACCTTGCTGGCGTATCGTTTTGTGAATAAGGATGAGAAGTTGGTAAGGTCGGCGGATCGGCTGCGCTAAATTGGCCTAAAAAAAGTGAACGCATGGAGTGTTATTAAAACTCCATGCGCACTTTATGATACCCTATTAAGCATCAAGTTAGTATTACCCGATTAGCCTAAACGAATGATTCCATCTGCTGGAACCTGTTGTTGAGGAGTACTACTAATATTCATAAAATTAAGCTCTTGTTTGGTTTTTGCTTGAGCGAAATCCTTCGTACCTAAACCACCAATGCTTCCTCCAACAACACCATTTACCACGGTATTCAAGAGTCCGGTGCTCATTGGATCTCCATTCACTGCATTGGTACCCAAATTTACGCTAACCCCAATTGCTTCAGATTTAGCGACTGAAGCAGCCATTCTTTTAAACAGGTTACCCCAACCAGCTTTGTAATCGATGTCTGGAATGGCCCAACCTAGTGCAGAGCTCAATACGCTGGTGACCAGGGTCTCACCCAATCCATGCGTCAAACTTTGTCCACTTGCAGCGTTGTTGATGACCGAGGATGTCTCTGCTGCAGCGACTCCGCCCGTTACCGTAAATGCACCTTTGATGCCTGCATTGGCGACTTTAGCCAGTGTGCTCACGGCTTGTCCTGCTTCTGCCGCAGCTTTTACACCAGTTGCAGCTTCGGCTGCTGCTGCACCAACCGCACCAAATCCAGCGGTGATCGCTCCAGCAACGAACCCAACTGCTGTATTGATGCCATATTCCTTCCAGCTGAACTCATTGGTGACCAGGCTTACTGCTGAATAGGATACTGCACTAACTCCAGAGCCTATAAATGCACCAGCAACCATAGCCAAACCAACACTTACAGGGGTAGACAAGCCACCAGTAATAACCTCCAGAATTCCAGCGATGGCATCAACAGCGATACCAATCAAGATTTCAAAAGCTCCCACAATCGCTCCCGCTATGGCTGAGAAAAAATTGCCGATGGAGAAATTACCAGAAGGATCGATGTACAGTAATGGGTTGTTTCCTGCGTAAATGTATGGGCTGTAAAACTGGTTGTAATTGTCCATTGTTCCAAAACGGCCCACGCGACTGAAATAAAAACGCGCTTTGTAATTGTAGATGCCCAATTCAAGATCAAATTCCTGACTGGTGTACAAATAGTTGAAGAACCCTGTACTCGGTTCTTGCAATACCCGTACATTGCCATACAAGTCGTAGTCGTACGCAGCAACCACTGCTGCATTTGCATCTAAAATTACCCGGACCGAGCCTAAATGGTCTTTGAGTGGGTTGTACTGAACATTGTCTTTTACAAAAGTAGTGATGCCAGTGGGGCCATATACCAAATAAGTACATTGTTCAGTGTCGGTTTGCCGATAGATCTCAGCAAGCGTATTGCCCGCTAAAGATTTGATGTAGAGGGTTTCCGCCATGACCTGGTCATTGGCTGATTCCTGTTTCAACAAACGATCATTGGAACTGCTGTAGAGAAACTTATAGGTTCGGGCACTCAGTTGGTTTTCAACTTGTGTAGTCATTCGGGTCCCCGGATCATAAGCGAACTGCAATTGTTGGTTCGGAGCAGATTCATCAGCAAGTGCACTATAATGGCTTACAGCTCCATTTGCGCCATACTGAAACGAAAATAATGAATTGCCCGCTGCATTTTGGACACTTTGCAAGCGATTGCCTTGATTTGTTGCAGGCAAATAGGTGTAATCGTTGCCAGCAATACTCACCGTGTTGAAATTGCCATTGTCATCAAACTGGTATTGTTTTTCAAGGCCAGCATTTGTAGTGCCGGGGCCAGTTTGGACTACCCTTTCCAGTGCGTTGAGGCTGTTGTACCAATTGGTATAAGTTGCACCAGCATCAATTCCTGCGGGGTACTCGTAGGCCAGTTCTGCTGCCTGCCCATTATAATACGTAGGTCCATCTGGCTGCGTCGAAGCCGTAAGCAACAGTTCATTCATCAAAGTTGTGCCTGCGCTATTGCGATCACTGATTTGCTCCAACCACACGGGTGAATTGTAAGCGTAATTGCGAACAATTGCTTGTGTACTTAAAGGATTCAATACCTCCTGCAGGGGTTTTCCTGCGGGATTATAGGTATACGTAGCGAGGTTATTTGGCTGAGTTGCCTGATTTCCAATGCCAACAATCTGGCCGATAACATTGTAGGTATAATAGACACTGAACGCTGAACCAAGCTTTAGTGCAGGGTAATCAATTTGTATAATCCCCCCTAAATTATTGTAATAGAAGCGCGTTGTATAAAAATCTGTGGAGAAACTGAGAATTTGTTGGCTTCTGGTTTTGACGTTGCCAAAGATATCGTACTCGAAATTTTCAATAACATCGGTCAGGTTCTGATCGCTATGGTTATTCATGGTTTGGATCACCTGCCCGATCTGGAATGGTTGAGTGCTGCCGTTGTAATCATAGGACAACTTCCGGCGCCAGGTTGGCGGGGTACTCGGATAAGCGGCGTCGTAGGCTGCGGTTTGTAGTTGATCCTCATCCCAGTTCCCCGTCAGATACCCCGTTTCGAAGATGCGGCCAGCTCGGTCGTATTTGTAATATTGGTAATTGCCATCAAGTGCAGCTTGAGCATCCTGGCGAAAACGCAACCGATTGGCATAGTCATAAATCATTTTGGTGATACCACCAGTAGCTGATTGGGTCTGGATAAATTGCCCAATAAAATTGTAAGTGTTTTCGGTTTCCCAATTGCTTTTATCTAATAACTCACTTTGATAGTTAGGTGATCGTAGGAAGACTGGGTTGCCCGCATCGTCGTAAATGACGGTTGCTACGACGGCCTCGTTGGTAGATTTTAGATTGATTTTACGTACTTCCAATCCTCGAGTATCGGCAATGGAGTAAGTGGTATTGCCGTTTTGGTCCACTACCGTAGTTTGGTAGTATTTTCCAGCGGGTAAGCCAAAACTGCCATCATTGGTGCCGTAAAAGATTTTTTCAGTGTGGGTTCCCATCTTGTAATCAGCCCCTGGCATTGAACTTTCTACAACCCGCCCCAAAGGTGAAGCTTCATAAGCTGTACCAAAATAGGGATATCCGGCATCTGCGGGATAATAATCATTGAGCAAGCCGCTGATTGTACCATCCAAGAGGTTGTAGCTGGCGAAATTGGCACAGTATTGAAAAAGTGAGGCTTGGTCGGCAGTAACATACGCCGGTTTTGTGTTGACGATGATGCGGCCTTGAGGGTCGTAAAAGTTTTCAATTACGGTTAGCCGCGTATCATCTAGCAATTGAGACTGCTTATCATTCCCAGTTTCGTTGGCAAAAGTAAGGGTACATTGATTGTCGAAAGAGCTAAGCAGATAATCTAAGGTAACGTTGTTGCCTGCAAAGAGCGTAGGAACTCCATCAATGGCTGTCTCATTTACGTAATTAAACACCAATTGACCATCAACAAAAAAGAAAAGGCTTTTGGTATTCACCAGCAACATCCACTGATTGCCCATTGTACTTACTTGGGTAACAGTGCCACTCTCTTTGAGGCTATAGAATTGATGGTAGTGCCCATCGTAGATTCCATTCTTGGTTGCCTGTAGCAAATTGGAGTTCTTAGAAATATTCAGGCCACGTCGCAATAAAAACGGCCGCATGCGAGAGGCCAAATCTGCCGAACTAAGGTTAGTACTATTTTCAAGTTCAAATTTGAAAATGGTTTTTTCTTGTAAAACCGTACCATTGGCATTTAACAATTGCCATTGACCAGCACTTGGCAGCCACTGTAGGGTGAACATATTGCCAATTTTTATACCAAGGGCATGATCTAGTCCACTCAATGCATTGATTCGAGTCAGTAGACCATATTGATTGTTTCTAGCTCCTCTGAAGCTCAAGCTACCTACAGATTGGAAACTGTCCAACTTGAGGATGCCCCCTTCTTGTGTCCAAACTGAACCTTCCCCGGGCGTCCAGTATTCTTGCCACTCATCACCCTTCGTAAAAGGTAAGGCTGGGCCTCCACCTGCACAGAGGACCTTGAGTTTGTTGTTGGGATCGCTGGATGAGAATCTATTGTCATTTCCGGTTCTTGAAAAATAGTTTGAAGCCATTGACATGGTTTCCCCAGAGAAACTGGTGGTCGCAACAACCCGCTGGAAATCGTCAAAAAATTTGCGTTTACTTTCTCCATTAGCTCCAAGGGTACAAGCGGCAATGTCATATCCGGGGTCAACAGATACCGCAGCGAAAAGGCTGTCCAATGGTGAAAAACGGAGGCAATCCACCAGAACTGTAGAAGTGGTATTGTTGTTTTGTGCCGCGACCTGGATGGTGATCAAAGAATTTGTTGCGTTAGGGTTCAGGGTTTTCAGGCTGATGATTTGATAGAGATATTGCCAGCTACCCAGGATGCTTCCAAATGGCACCGTGATTGGGGTGCCTACGGGGGTGTTGCCCTGGAAAAAGGAAATGACCCAATTGGCCATACCCTGGCTATTGTCAAAACCATTTGGCAGTTTCACGTAAGCCGAAAAAACAAAATCCAGGGATTGGTCAACGGGCGTAAATTGCCGCTGGATGCCCAGTCCATTGCCGATTTTCAGCGAGCTACGACCAATTTGAGCGTCTACACTTGGATCGTTGAGGTTGGGAATGATTGCGGCATTGGTACCAATCTGCCAACTGCCGGCCTGCTCATAAGGCTCAAAGCTGAAAAAGGCAACTTCATCTCCTTGGGCACTAGCAGTAGGGAATTCTGCCACCTGAAAATGGCCTGTTTTGTCATAGAGGTAGGAGGAACTTATGCCATCCACGTCTTGCATCTCGGTAATCACGTTATAGGGTAAAGCCCTTGAAATGATTTCCTGTTTTTTTAGCCATGAAGTCCGGGGTGAATCGGGCTCAAAATCAAAGCTAGGATCTCCAATGGCTGGCCCCAGCCATTGGTAGTTTTGAAAGGCCGCCCATTTCCAGCTGCCATCTTCTGCCCAGTTTTTCCAGGTCACCACACTGGACGCTACATACGTTTTGACGCCCTCCTCATTGGTGACTGAACTGGTTTCCTGCACCTCTGCATTCAGGTAATGCTTCTGACTCATGGCCGACTTGTATGACTCGACCTGGATGGCATATTTTTTTTGCGTACTCACTACTTTGGTCGATCCAGTGGAATCACAATAAGAAGTGGTACTTGAATTCAATAATCCAATATCTTGGTAATAGAGTAAGTCAGTCACTTGGGTCACACCATCTTTCATGCTCACATTCTTTTCCAAGCGACAGTAGGCACCATACAAGAAACTGCTTTGGGACTGGGTTGCATTAAATTTGAAGATTTTCCAGTAATTGGTTTCTTTACTAACCAGTTGTCCGGCCTTGTTGTATGAGGTTTTTTGTAGCAAATTCCCGTTGAGCAATAGATTGTAATTGTATATCCAGCTGCTAGGGTAGGGAACTTCAGCCTGGGCAGAAACGCCATTGGAAAAATAGCTGATCGAAATTCCAGCAGGTGCAGCACTAGGCGTAGGGATTTTGGACCCTGTGACCACAGTTACCTTGGGAAATTGGGCCAGGTTTTGCAAGGCGTCATAAGTAATAATGGACTGTGCAGAGCGATCATATTCGTAGGATTGGTAATAATTGTTGTCCGCATTGAAAACGTTCTCAATTTCCATGTAACCCACAGGTGTTACTTGAACATAATCGGTAGCTTTTCCTTCCACCACTTTAAATAAAGTTAGTGAGCTGGCGACATTAAAATCCTGGTTAGCAGGATACGAAACGAAAGTGTCGGAGCCAGCCAGAATCATCCCGGCAGTAGCCTCGGGCACATAGATTTTTTGTCCTTGGGTAGAAAATGCTGAGGGCAATTTGGTCGGCGCGCCTAAAATGCCATTTCGTGGAACAGCCAGATAAGTCTGGGCATTATCAGAGGTATTGTCTTGGTACACGATAAAGGCATTTCCCCGGTTTTGGACGGTTTGGGGCGCACTTAGAAAGCTTAAGGCTTGCTGCTGTTTTTGCCAGCTCCCATTGCCGCCTTGATAAAACACATCGGTACCTGCAGTGAGAAAATTCCCAGTAAGAGTGGGATTGGTTCCCGTGGAACTCAAGGTTTGCACACTACCCCAGGTTCCAGTATCCGGGTTGAATTGCAAGAACTGGTTATTCGCGGAATTGGTCAGCATTTTTGACATGACCACCGTATCCTGACCCGTTGCAAAATTGAGTATGTCGCTCGCCTGGGTCGTAAACTTGGCAGATTTCCAATTGAGTGGATTGTTGCTCGTTGCTATTCCCCCAGTATAGCGATTAAGGTATGTGTTGTTAGCAATCAATGCATTACCTAATATAGTGTTGAATACTTCAAACTGAGACTTGCCGTTGGTAATGCTGGATGTACAGGCAGTCAGCAATGGGGCGTTTGAATTGAGCAGGTAAAAGTTCTTGTCCCATTGTAAGGCGCGGAGGGTGTAATTGACCTCGCTGGAGTTAAGCCCCGTAATGTAAGTAGCTACAGCAAAGGCATTGCTCAACGACAGAGAAAATGGAAAACTGTTTGGATTATTGGGGTCATGATAAATGCTGACTGGGGAAGTACTGTACAATGAAGTTTTAGACCACTGGTTGTTGCCATCGTGATGAAAAAATTGGAATTGCAAGAGCTGAGTAGCCTGGTTGTAAAAAGCAGCAATGTAATAATTGTCTTTTGCCGCAATAACCAAATTGCTGGCATTGCTTACATCGGTAGTGTTAGGAATACTTACTGGGATATAGCCATTGGCTGGATTGGTATTGGGGGTGGTATCCCAGCGGTTTTGTTTCCAGTTCAATTGATAGGCGTAAACAGGATTGCTACTGAAGTTTTTGCTGTATGCCACCACAAAATCCCGCCCGGCTTCCACGCCAAAAACCGGACTGGCAGTATTAAGGGCAAGAAGTTGTGGCGCACCATTGGCTAGGTTAAAAACGCCATATTTTTCAGGGTTGCGCTGATAGATAAATAAGCGCAACTGTTTACTGGTTTTTTCAACAAAATATAAAGCTAAAAACTGTTGGCGTGTGATCACACCCAGGGTATTGAGGTCAAAATCTACATTGTCAAAATACTGCTGGTTCGACTGATCCGAGTTCAGCTCAAAAGTAATCCAATTGCCGCACCAGGAATACAAACTAGCGCGCAGTTTTTTATCGGCGGAACTGTACCAGGTGATCAAGGTATAATCGGGTCCAAACCATACCCTGGGCGTAGCACCATTTAGTGGGCTATCCAATTTGAGGTTGCGAGAAGTGTTCAGGAACTGTTGCTTATAAGTGTAGCTGGCTTTTGCTCCTTGTGGATAAATCATGGATTTGAGTGCAGCCGGATTGACGTCAGAACTCAGCCTGTAGTACTCAAACTCCATCCCGGGAAGGGTACTGCCGTTGGGCTGCACCTGCCAAAAACTTTTCAGAACCCGTTTCCACATCAAGGGATACACAGCGGTTTGGCTATTTATACCGATATTGATAAAATCATACTCAAACTGTACCGAAAAGAGGGGGATATTCGCTTCACTGAGCACCTCAATTTGATCCAGATAGCGTGTTTCATACTGCTCCTGATAGGCATTGTAAAGCCCAGTCTGGGTGTGGGCTGCTTGGTACTCGATGATATTTTGTGGACTTGGATTTAATGCCCCATATTTTTCTGCATATTGAAAAGTAATGGTCCGGCCAAAACTATCCACAATGGTCTTGAGATACGAGGCCTGGGTGTAAGTCAAGCCATTGGCACTGCCCAGTTTGACGGCTACATTGTCATAACTGTAAGTAATTTTTTCACCCCAGGCGTTTTGCATTTCGGAAAGGTTCCAGGCTGTAACGTATTGTTCTTGTCCGCTGGACAAAGCCGAGTCGCCCAGCCAATTGCCCCATTTAACGCCATATTGTAGGGTGCCTCGATTGCTGTTTTTATCCCCATAGATGTAAACAGTTCCATCTTCTTTGATGAGGGTCCATTTCTCCTGTGCCGGGTCGTATTTGATGTCCCAAAATTCAAAATTTCGCAACTGGTAGGTTAAAATATTGGAAGGTGAGGGGATATAGCCATCTTGGACCAATTGGTTGCTGGCTCCATTGTTGAGTAAGAAAAAATCATCAGAACTATTGGTACCTGCCCCGTTTTTATTGACCACTATTTTGTCAAAAGCCATGCCCCAACCCAAACCAAGTATGCCAGTAGGATGGGAAATATTCCAATTTTGGGCCCAGTTCTGCACATGGCTGTTGTACATGACCCCCAGGTTTAAGTCAAGATCCTTGCGCCCCGGAAGTGATGCAATGTTCAACGGTATATTGGCTGTACCAGTGAAGAGGTTTACGCTGTCTTTTACTTGCCCAACTGCATCATTGCTGAATTGGAAAGTTGAAATTTGGGGGATGGATTGTCTGTTTTGCTGATCAGAAGTGTTGACAAAGCTCATGGCGAAAATGGGTTAAAGAAGGTGATGTTGATGAATGAAATGGCAGGTCTTTGCGATGTAATTATTGGTTATGCTGGCACTTTCGTAGCTCAGGATCGTATGGACGAAACCATAGGGTCGGCCCATGGGCATTTGGATGAATGGGCTGGCGGGCCAACCTTGTTGTGGCGTGTAGTGCGCTTGCAGGTATTGCAGACTCGGTTCAAGCCAATCGGCGCTTAACCTCTGTCCAAGGTATTGTTTGGCGATTGCAAGAGCGAGCAAGGCCAAAGCAGTTTGAAGTGGACTACTGCCTTGTTCTTGGATGCTCCAACTTCCATCCCTGTTTCGATTTTCTTCTAAAAACTGAATAGCTGCCTCTACCACGGTTTTGCTGCCACTCGCGGCACATATAGCGCGCAAGCTCACGTAAGTGCCGTAGTAATCTCCGTGATACCAGGTACTTTTCCAGCAAAAGCGCCCCTGATGGTTGTTGTATAAAAAAGCGAGTCCTCGATTGATTTCCGTCTGAAACCGGGAGGCGTCGTACAATTGCAGGGCATAGACAAGATTGGCGACTACCTCAACGTCGGAACCGGTTCCCCAGGCCTTGTCTACCCATTCCTGTTGCAACACTTGTTCTTCATTGCTCATCTGTTTGGGGATGATCCAGGATTCCCAGGCATCTTCGTTGGCCTGGTCGTTGAGCAAAACCTGTAAGGGTACCTCGATAAAAGGGGCCAATACTTCGGCATATCCAGCCCGCAACAGTACCTGCATGATTTGAGCCAGGTCGTCAGCATCGGGTGGCAATTCGGGTAAATTTGGGAAGTAGGCCCAGCCACCTATTCCGCGGTTTCGTCTGGTGCTTACCAAATACTGCACTTCAGCAGCGATAACATCCTGCAACTGCTGGCTCAGGTAGAAATTAAAATCCAAAAAAGTATCCAGGATGAGGGCACGCTGAAAAACATCACCCCGCTGCCAATCTTCTTCGACCTGAAACTTTTGGCGAGGAAAGGGCATAACATGTTTGGTCTGCTCAAATCCATTGAAAAATTCCCGCAACAGGCTATCCAGGGCTTGATACGCAAGGCTCTGCCAGGGGCTTGCCAAGGCAGGCAAAGCCACTTTGATGCCCTGAGGGCGAGCAATTGCACTAAAAGTATCGAACATGGTGATACATTTTGGATGAATGAGAAGGTTGCTTCAGTCTCAATGGGCCATCTCTGGTGTTAACTGGAGTAAATGCGCTATTTTGGCCTCATCCAGTGGCTCAAAATGATAAGGCACTTCACCGATCTTTTTTGCGGTAGTTTCACCGGGCCTACTGAACAATGGTGCCTCGATGTAGTATTCAGGTACCACTTCAAATACCTCCAGCGTTTCACCAGGTTGTTTGAAATTCTGGTAGTAGCAGCGCAACTGGCTTTCCTCTTCAGCCAACCAGGCCAGGGCCGCAACCCGCTCCTGTGCGCTAAAATTGGGCGGCGACCAGTGGAATACTTTAGAACTTCCCAGGTAGGCTTGACCGGCCTTGATTTCAACCGTTTTAAAGTATTTTTCGCAAAAAAGAGGCACCAGATCTCGATAAGGAAAATGGACAAATGTTGCCCGCGGATGGGGATTCAAAAGCTGGCTGCGGTCAATCACCTGCAGTGCACCATTGTGTTCGATAGTGTCAACCAATGGAACCCAAATGGTCATACTGTGAAATTTTTCCTCATCAACCAAAGAGGGATCCTGATGCATGGAGCAAGTGCTGGCCGATTGATTGGGTTGTTTGGAAGTAAATATGCCCATAAACTGCTTGCAGCGATCAAAGTACTGATCTACTGCATGTTCAAAAGCCTGGGTAACCAGTTTGGACGCTTCACGCCGGTAGACTACATCCGGACTCATATTCGAGGTCGAAAAGCCAGCCTGTTTGGGCTGACCATCTAGTTTTGTATAGGCTTGAGCCAGTACACTTACTTCATCTGGGCTTAAAAAATCTACGATCACATAGCCTTTGTCTTCGAATTCAAGCTGCAAAGCAGGGTCTTTAAATATGGGTCGCATATTGGCATTTTTTTGAAATTCGCAATGGGTTACCTCAGGGGCTTAGTTAGGCCTGATCGGTCGGGGAAAACAGGCGGCGGAGGGCGTAAAACCAAGCCAGGACAATAGCTCCTGGGACTGCGGGAAACACCCAATAATTGTATACAGGTTGTTGGCCTAAGAACAAAATGGGGTACCCCTGGGCTTTGGGATAGTCTTCAAAAAACAGTTTGATGCTGTCGTCTTTTTCAAGTGGGATTCGTTTGATGAAATTGAAAGACATCAGCACGACCAACTTGGATAAAATTTGGCATTTTCGACAATACCCCTGGTAATAGAGTACAATCCGATCGTGGGGTACCAACTGGTTCTGGGCCATGACTAAAGGATTTTGTTTTTCAGGTACAAATTCATTCTAATCTCGCCGCGGCGATCCATTCCGATGCCGTAATAGGAGACGGCGCACTGGTGCTCAAGCACCTCCTGTTCAATCGGGAAGGGTCTAAGCTGGTGCCGGGATGTAGTGCGCTGGAGTACGTCCATCCAGGCTGCTGGTTCCATTCCAGCACAGGCATTGCAACCACAAACATCCATCTTGGTATCAAATAATTTCCCACTGGCAATGTGAAAACCGATGCTAAAAACGAGACCCGAGAGCCGAATTTCGCGGGTTCCAATGACGTCGTTTAAGAAAAAGGTAAATGCTTCGTTTTGAAGCAGCTCAACCCCTAAGGCCTTGAGCCCAGTTGCTTGGCCCAAACGGAAGTAAAGTTTGGCTCGCAGGTTATCCATGCTACTGCCCTCCAGGCCAATACTCATGATGTTGGCAAGCGGACTAAGGGAAGTGATGAAGGAATCAACCTCGGTATTGTGTGGCATCAGGTGATGGAGCCATTGCTGGAATCGTTTCCAGGATACTTCATGTCCACCCCGGCGACCATCCATGTACACGGCCATTCCCGGCCCGTCGGGCGAAGCCCCCAGCCAAAGTACCCCATCGGGGTAGTCTTCCAGTTCTTCCTGCTCCTGCGGCAGGTGAAAACGCAGCATTTCTTCACAAATATGCTGGATGGCTTGCGACTGGCTTTGTAGGTAAAGCTGTTGTAAAGCCTGGTAGCTAAAGCGATAGCGCTGGCCAGGATGGCCAATGATGCAGGCTGGATCACTAATGAAACGCCCGGCCCAGCCTTTTTGCGCCGTACTGATGCAGTACTGTAAGGGGCTTCCATCCGCATTTAAGCCAGAGCGCCCGGAAGGGTCCCACTGGCGATCATCAGGCAAAGCCAGCAAAACATCCCTGAGCTGCAGTACTTGCGCCGCCGGAGCTTTGCTAAGTACTGTAGCCAAGGATGAAAGCTGTTCTATGCGACTGATAACCTTTTGTTTGGTATCAAGCATAGCCATAGCTGATTAAACGGGTTGAAGTTGGATAGAACTTGGGTTGTTTGGAGTTCCGGCAGCCCCCGATGTCCCAGACAGACCACCTGACCCATTTTTTCCACTTGGTGCTCCGGCCTGGCCGGCAGTTCCACCAACGCCACCCACGCCTCCATTGCCACCAAGTGGTGCTGGAGTTGAGGTCAGAACATTGCCGCCATGATAGATAACCTGAATGGTATTGCCGCTCCCAGAATTGCCACCAGCGCCGCCGTTACCGCCATTGCCGCCGTTGCCTGCGTTGCCACCATTGCTGCCAGAACAATCAGCACCGGCTGGGCATTTTGAGGGTGCGCCACCATTACCGCCACTGCCACCGTTTTGGCCATTGCCTCCATTGCCACCTGAACCACCATCACCTGGTTTGGCCGTAACTAAGATGGTACCAGTTAACTCTCCAATATTGATGGTTGCACTGGGGCAATTGGAACCATTTCCGCCAACTCCACCTTGACCACCATAGGCACCATTTGCTCCGTCGGTGCCCGGAGTGGAGTTGGGTTTACAGATCGAGTCCCAGTCGCAATTGGCATTGGTACCCGCATTACCACTTGGTGCAGCATTAGAATAGCCTTGGCCCGGTTGGCCAGCAGCGCCGTCTAAACCGTAGATGATGATATCTCCTGAAAGATTGCTCATTTTTTTAATGAATTTTAGGAATTAAACAAAGCATGTCATGGTTGTCGAAACAAGGGGTAAGCCCCGCTCAACTCATTTTTTGATCAACTTTTGAATTTTAATGTCTGCCGTAGTGAGCACTTTGATTTGCCCTCCGGGTTCAATGGTCACAGTCCCATAGCTCACGGATACAGGCCCATTGCCAGAGATTACCAAGGGATTTGATGGAGTCACTACCACATCTTCGGTCACTGCGTAGACAGCTACCTTGGGCAAATTGCCTTGGTCAAATTTTACATTAGTAGCAGGCGCGTGGTTCTTAAACCCGTCAAGCTCGCTTAGATCCTTCATCACAGGCTGGTATTGAGCATCGGGATGAGGTGGGTTGGAAAAAAATAATTTAGACATAAAATATGGTTTTTGATATGAATAAACAGGTTCATTACAGGGAGGAGCAGTGGTCGACCGTTTCTTCAATTCCATTCCAAATGGTGGAGTCGCTGACGATGAATGGCTTTTTTTGGATGGTGTAGCTTACACACTCCTTAGTGGATTCATAATCGAAGGTCAGTACCACTTGTCCGATTGGAGTATCGGTGGTAGCTGTACCGGATGGAGCTCCTGCTGGTTGATAAATGGTGCCATGTTCGCTGTAGCTCGTGGCTTTTATGCATTCCCAGATTGAACTGGAAATATTGTGGTAAGTCATGGATTTTGCCATAATGATTTATGTTTTAAAATGATGAATCAAACCCATTAACCAATTGATTATCATAGCTAAACACTGTAGGTTAGCCAGATTCTTTCAGCGCTAAAATGGCTGCGGATTGGTTCTGCGAGTAAAGCGGGCCAGCGGTGGAAAGTGGAATTGGAATTGGCCCTTTATGATTTGTATTAGTGATTATGTTGATGCAAAGTAAGGGCATTTGGAAAGGGCCAACAAGCGTAAAAATACCTGATCTGCTATTCCCGTATTTTTGCGGGTCAGAGGCCGCTTGCTCCGCAGTTTCACTGGATTGAGTAGGTATTTCTACCTGTTTTGCCCAAAGATGTTTGGATGAGCCATGAAAAAAACATTATCTTTAGATTATATTTGAGTTCACCCTTAAAACCCATATTTTTTATGCACCGTTCTAGTTCATCTTTATTATTGTCTTCGCTCGTACTGTTCATTTTAATGGAATTGAGTAGCTGCAACAACAATTCCAAGGCCGACCTGGGGGCTTCAACTGAAAAAACTTCAGCACAGGAACCCAATTGTGATTTGGATATCTTAACGGTCCCAGATTCCGTTGCGCGGTTAGACTCCTTACATTACCTGGAATACATCCGTAGCGTGGTGTTTCCGCCCGGCTATTCCATTACCAATCCTCAGGTAAATGCCTTCGCTATCCCGGTGCAAAATGTTGACACCCTGACCAAGTGGGAGAGCGAGGGCAAAATATTGCCGAACCCTGGTAGTACAGATTCTTCTTGGGTCATGCTGGCCTTAGAAACAGATAGTAAAACTAAACGCCAAACCATTACCACGTATTTTGCATGTTACAGCGCGTCGGAAGGTAAAAAAGGCCCCATTGTGTACTATAATTTGCACAATCCAGGCAAGGTCATTCTACTCGATCCGGTACTTGCCAACCAGAACATTGATGCCATGAAATCGTACATCGATAAACTCCAGAAAGGTAAGCCGTTTTACCCCTACGGTTTTCAGTTTCCTTGGGATGATCTGGTGGGGATAGCCTGTAGCGTACAAGGGGCGCGCCCCAACAATACCATCTATGGCATTTTGGTGATCAATAGCAAAGATACCGTGGATTACTACGTCCATAGTTTTTACCAGAAGAAGCAAAAAGGAAGGAAC
>JAIXOO010000195.1 GCA_027486765.1 Saprospiraceae bacterium | reverse complement strand
TCACTCCACATCAACCTCAATGCCTTAGACGAGTCCTTCATCGAAGAACTGCGGCAACGTTATGGGGCAGCCGAAGTGGAAATCCTCCTCCCCGAAACGCCACACGACTGGCTCACTGAAGATCGCTTTTGGCAATTGATTGAACTCCTGGATTGGGAAAACGAAGGTGACGACAATGCCGTAATCGAACCCCTGGTGCAAGCCCTGTTCAACATGCCCCTCGCCAACATTCACCAATTTGAAGACATCCTGGCAGAAAAACTTTGGCTCCTGGACACCCGCCCACACGCCGAAGCCTCGATCCGCGATCAGAAAAAGGACTACCTGTCGGTGGATTATTTCCTGTACGACCGCTGCTGTGTAGTAGCCAACGGCAAAGACTTTTACGAAGAGGTATTGCACGATCCCTCCCAATTTCCAACTGGTCTGTCCTTTGAACGATTGTTGTCGGTAGCAGACTTGGCTTATGAGCGCAAAACAGGGAAAGCCTTCGTCCATATTCCCCGGAAATCGTACGAAACGTATAGCAATGAAGCGGGGTGGGAAGACTAAAGTTCAAGAGCAAACTCCTGAACATTTTACTCGGAGGACATCAATTGCCCCTGGCTTCAGCCTGGGGGCAAAGGAAACCCTCTGATTTGGGCTTTAGCCCTTGCTTGAAAATTAAGGCTTGGGCTAAAGCCTGATCAAAAGTGTAAACCCGATCCACGCGCTAAAGCACGTGGCAATTGATGTCTTTCGCTTCTGAAATACAAAAATGTCTAGTAGTATGATCCGTTTTCCAATCCTGCCGCTTTGGCCTGCCCTTTTCCTCCCCTAAAACCCCCAGACTCAACGCTCCCATTCGTCATTCGTCATTCGAAAAATTCGTCACTCCCCAAAAGTTTATAGAAAAAAAGTACAACAGTTTAGAAATAATGTGCTATGTTCGCCACGGCTTCTATTCCACACCACATTGCCGCACTCGCGGTGAAGATTCTGAAAAGGACTGCGACCTTTCAGCGGCGAAGCCATCTAACAATACCGTACACACCACATTTTTGAAGTAAAATAGCCCTTGCGCGCTGGAGGAAAATACCCGACCCAAGGCTCCCATTCGTCATTCGTCACTCGAAAAATACGTCATTCCCCTTGCTTCCTGGCTCACAAAAGCTTAATATAGCAGCCAAATTCATCCAATGAGTAGCGTATACCAAATCAAACTTGCCGATCTCAACCCTCAGCTCCTCCAGGAACTACAGACGCAGTACGGCAACACAGCGGTAGAACTACACGTGACCGCCCCCGTACGCTGGAGCGACGAGGAAGAAACCTGGTTTTGGGCGGCCATCGAGCGCCTGGATTGGTCACAAGAAAGCAATGATACCTTAGTCATACAACCTCTGGTGCAATACCTGGCTACTCAACCCCTGCACCTGATTTTTCGTTTTGCCGACATTCTATCCGAAAAACTCTACCGCCTGGATGCCCTGGCTTTTGCCGAAAACATGGGCGAATACAGCTTCCGTGAAGGCTACTACTTCTCTGTAGATGACTTCCTATACGCACGCTGCTGTGTAGTAGCCAATGGCCGCAAAGCCTACCAAAATGTGTTGGACGATCCAGAAGAAATGCCCGATGAGCAAACCTTTGGTGCATTGCTCAGGGTAGCTTCAGAAGCTTATCAGCTCAAAACCGGGCAAAGAATGCATTACCAGCCTGCATACGCCATAGAGACGTTTTCGAATAAAGACGGGTGGAAAGAAACGGAGGAAGTGTGACAAAGAAGAAAAAAAAGAAGAATGAGTATCATGGCAATGATCGCCGTAATGAGGAACTACATCATTTGTATGAAATCTATGACGATCAGAAGCAGGATACTTTTAAATATGGCATCAGTGCTGATCCTATTGATGAAGATGGCCTTTCTGAAAGAATTTACGAACAACTTTGGCTCTTCAATCGCATCGTGGAAATGACCCGCTTCTTTGGCCGTATTCTTTTGCGTAACATTCCCGGTAGAGCTAAAGCACGGGAAATAGAAGATCAGTATGTATACACTTATGAGGAGAAGCATGGGCGTAGGCCAATCGGTAACCCCAAGCGTAGGAAACGGCGGAAAAGCTGAAGTCGGTTTTTCGCCAGCGCTGCAAACCAACACTTTTTGGCGGTCTGGCTTGTACAATCGGTAAAACGCTAAACCCAACGCACCCCACTCGTCATTCATCACTCGAATAATTCGTCACTCCCCAACGCTTTTCACTTTTCACTTTTCACTTTTCACTTTCATGCACCCCGCCCTACTCCACAAACAAAAAGCCATCGCTGTAATCGGCCTCGGCTACGTAGGACTACCCCTGGCCCTGGAACTCGCCAAACACTTCCGCGTATTTGGCTTCGACATCAATGCCGAACGGGTGGCCCTCATGCAGCAGGGCATCGACCCTACCCGTGAGCTGGCCCCGGGAGCATTCCAAGATGTCGACATCCACTTCACCGCCGATGCCGCCGATTTGCAGCAGGCCCACTTTTTCATCATCGCGGTACCCACCGACATCAACGAGCACAAGGTACCCAACCTGATTCCACTGCAAAAAGCTTCGGAAAGTGTAGGCAAAGCCCTCAAACCCGGCGACTATGTAGTGTACGAATCAACAGTGTACCCCGGCTGTACCGAAGAAGACTGCCTGCCCATTCTCGAAACCCACAGTGGACTGAAAGGGGGCCAGGACTTCAAAATAGGCTACTCCCCCGAACGCATCAATCCCGGCGACAAAACCCGCACCCTCCCGACCATCCTCAAAATTGTATCGGGCTGCGACGCGGAAGCACTCGCCACCATTGCCCTGGTGTACCGCCAAATCATCACGGCGGGCATCTACGAAGCACCCAACATCAAAGTAGCCGAAGCCGCCAAAGTGATCGAAAACATCCAGCGCGACCTCAACATCTCCCTGGTCAACGAGCTGGCCATGATTTTTGACCGCATGGACATCGATACCAATGCCGCCCTGGCGGCAGCAGGCACCAAGTGGAATTTTCACCGCTACGCCCCCGGACTGGTGGGTGGCCACTGCATCGGCGTGGATCCCTATTACCTGCTGCACAAAGCCCGCCAATTGGGCATCGAGCCGCAGGTGATCGCCGCCGGGCGCCGCATCAACGACGCCATGCCGATCTGGATTGCCAAAAACCTGGTGCAAACCCTGCTCCAAAAAGGCAAAAACCCCAGTACCAGCAAAGTGCTCGTGATGGGCATCACCTTCAAAGAGGATGTGGCCGATATCCGCAACTCCAAAGTGGTGGACCTGATCAAAGAACTGATGTCCTACTCCATCCATGTGCAAATCACCGACCCCTGGGCTTCACCCAATGAGGTGGCGCATGAATACAAACTCTCGCTGACCGAACAGGTGGGCACGGCCTACGATGCCATCGTGCTGGCGGTCGGGCATCAGGAGTACAAAAACCTGGGGATGGACTACTTTAGAACCATCGCTCACGGCGAGCTGATCTTGTTTGACCTGAAAGGATTGTACCAGGGGCAGCGGGACGAAGCAGACTGTTATTGGAATTTGTAGGGTAAAAATGCAACAGTTTAGAAATAATGTGCTATGTTCGCAGTGGCTTCTATTCTCCGCCACATTGCCGCACTCGCGGTGAAGATTCTGAAAAGGACTGCGACCTTTCGGCGGCGAAGCCGTATCAACCATTCTAAAGTTCATGTACGTAAACTCCCGGGAGTAGTGCCAAATAGCCCTCATTCCTTGGGTAAAACAATAGACGCAAGTTCTCCATTCGTCATGCTGATGCCAGTGCTTTTCACTTTTCACTTTTCGCTTTTCACTCAAAAAAATGTCTGAACACATTACCATTCTCGAAGCTGGCCGTGCCGAAAAAAACTACTGGCGCGACCTTTGGCGCTATCGGGAATTGTTTTTTATACTGGCCTGGCGGGATGTCTCCGTGCGCTACAAACAAACCGTGATCGGGGTAGCTTGGGCAGTCATTCGCCCCTTCCTGACCATGATCGTTTTTACGGTCGTTTTTGGGCGCGTAGCACAGTTGCCCAGCGATGGCAACGCACCTTACGCCTTGCTGGTGTTTGCGGGTATGTTGCCCTGGACGCTGTTTGCTACCTCCCTGGGCGAAGCTTCCAATAGCCTCATCGGCAATGCCAATTTGATCAGCAAAGTGTATTTTCCGCGCCTGATTGTACCTACCGCAGCAGTAGTGACCGCCTTTGTGGATTTTTTGATCAGCTTTGTACTCCTGGTGGGCATGATGATCTACTACCAATACGCACCGAGCTGGAACATCCTGCTTTTACCCCTGTTCATGGTATTGGCACTGCTGGCTAGCTTAGGGCCTGGGTTACTCATGACCGCACTCAACGTCAAATACCGCGATTTTCGCTACATCATACCGTTTATTGTGCAATTTGGCTTGTACGTTTCACCCGTAGGGTTTAGCACCAGTGTAGTGCCCGCTGAGTGGCGCTTGTTGTACAGCCTCAATCCCATGGTGGGGGTGATCGATGGCTTTCGTTGGTGTATCCTGGGGTCGGATAGTGTGGTATACTGGCCGGGTTTTTATTTGAGCCTGGGGGTGACAGTCTTGTTTTTGTGGTGGGGGGTGGCCCAGTTTAGACGGATGGAGAAGAGTTTTGCGGATTTGATATAAGGGCGAAAAATCTTGACTTCCAGCCCGTTTACACCTGTAAAGCATCTATTTTTCACTTTTCACTTTTCACTTTTCACTTATCATGTCTGACGTAGTCATCAAAGCCGAAGGGCTTGGCAAAAAATACTTGATCGGTCACCAAAGTGAACGCGAACGCTATACCGCCCTGCGCGATGTGGTGGTGCGGAATGTAAAAGGTGTACTGAATAAAACCCGCCAAGTGCTGAGTGGGCAACAACTGCTGGCTGGAGACGAGATAGAGGAGTTTTGGGCATTGAGGGATATTGATTTTGAGATCAAACGTGGCGATCGGGTTGGTATCATTGGGCGCAATGGAGCCGGAAAAAGTACTCTACTGAAAGTGCTGAGTAGAATAACCGAACCCTCCACCGGCCGAGTGGAAATCCATGGGCGAGTAGCCAGTTTACTGGAAGTTGGTACAGGTTTTCATCCCGAATTGACCGGGCGCGAGAATATCTTTTTGAATGGCGCTATTTTGGGTATGACCCGCGCAGAAATCAAAAAGAAATTTGATGAAATTGTGGATTTTGCGGGGGTGGAGAAGTTTTTGGATACGCCCGTAAAACGCTACTCCTCAGGCATGTACGTGCGGCTGGCTTTTGCCGTGGCGGCACACTTAGAACCGGAAATATTGGTGGTAGATGAGGTGCTGGCCGTAGGTGATGCGGAGTTTCAGAAGAAGTGCCTCGGAAAAATGGAAGATGTTAGCAAGAATGATGGGAGGACGGTTTTGTTTGTGAGCCATAATATGGGGGCGATGACCGCTTTGTGCAACAAAGGAATTCTATTGAACCAGGGAACAGCCAAATACCAGGGCGCAATTCAGTCAACAATTTTAGAGTACCTGAATCATTTTACAAAAACCAATCGAAAAATTGAATACCCAATAGCAAAAGCTCCTGGAAGTGAGGGAATTAAATTCTTGTACGCAGAAGTAAGACCTATAGCAAATGTTCGTGAAACAGACCATTTTGAAGTAGGGGATCCAATTGAACTGGAGTTCATTTTCCAAAATGAAAGGGAAAGTACAAGTGCATTAGACCTTACCTTTCACCTGTACGATGAAATGGGAAATCTTGTCTTTGTTGGTTCTACCGGTTTTAAATGGAAAGAACCAAAACAGTTTGGACAAGGCGAAATGAAATTCCTTTGCCGTATTCCTTCTGGATTAATGAATGAAGGCTTTTACAACGTTCAAGAAATATTGATTGTAAAAGATAGAGGAACGGTTTTATTTGCACAAAGAGATGTATTACAATTTGAAGTCATTACAAAGCAGGAAGAGAATTGGGGCTGGATGGGAAAAAAAGAAGGTATTGTTTTACCAACACTAGAATGGATTTAATATTATGATCAACGTAACCAAACCATTTTTGCCACCGAAAGAAGAGTATGATGCTTTGCTTGAAGGAATTTGGCAAAGGAATTGGCTGACGAACAATGGACCTTTGGTAAATGAGTTGGAATTAAGACTCAAAGAATACCTCGATCTTTCGCATGTCCTTTACCTTTCAAATGGCACAATCGCACTACAAATTGCCATTAAAGCTTTAGAGTTAAGTGGAGAAATTATTACAACCCCCTTCTCATATGTTGCGACCTGTAGCAGTATAATTTGGGAAGGATGTAAGCCTGTATTTGTAGATATTGATGCCGAGACATTCAACATTGATCCTACCAAAATTGAGGCAGCAATTACAGAAAAGACTAGCGCAATTTTGGCAACACATGTTTATGGAAATCCATGTGATATAGAATCAATTCAATCGATTGCCGAAAAATATAGTCTTAAAGTTGTGTATGACGCAGCCCATTGCTTTGGTACAAAATACAAAGGAAAAAGCGTGTTTTCCTACGGCGACATCAGTACAACCAGCTTCCATGCAACAAAATTGTTTCATACTATTGAAGGAGGAGCAGTATTTTCTCAGTCGCCAGAGCTACTGAGAAAGATGGCTCATCTCAGAAATTTTGGACATGAAGGGCCAGATGGATTTGCGGAGGTTGGAATAAATGGTAAGAATTCAGAGTTTCACGCTGCAATGGGACTTGCAAATTTCAAATACATTGAGTCAATTTTAAAAAGCCGAAAAGACCAAACGAATCATTACAATTGGTGGTTTGATCGACCTGATTTTCAAAAAATCAAGCTCAATAAACACGCGGAAGTTAATAATGCCTATTATCCGATCTTATTTCAAACAGAATCACAGCTATTGAAAGTCAAAAAGGATTTAGAGGCACATATGATTTTCCCGAGAAGATATTTTTACCCTTCATTGAGTTCAATTTCCATATTCAATCCATCTTCTACTCCTATTTGTGAAGACATTTCTAAAAGAGTCCTTTGTCTTCCTTTATTCTTTCAATTGTCAAAAGAAGAGATAGATTTTATTTGCCGAATCATTATGCGATCATTAAACTATTGATTGATGAAAGTAGCTATAATGCAACCATATTTTTTTCCTTATATTGGCTACTTTCAGTTAATCAATGCAGTAGACAAATTCGTATTGTACGATGATATTGAATACACAAAAAAAGGTTGGATCAATAGAAATAGGATTCTAATAAATGGTGCTGATGCTTACATCTCCTTACCCTTGCTCAGTGCTTCAGATTTTCTACCTGTAAAAGAAAGATATCTTGCAAATACTTGGGAAACGGAGAAAAAGAAAATGTTGAATAGGATAAAAGAATCTTATCGAAAAGCACCATTCTTTAAAGAGACTTACGCGTTAATTGAGACTTGCTTGGAATTTAAAAGCACAAATTTATTTGATTTTATTTTTAATTCTTTGAGTGAATCGCTTAAAATTTTAAATATTCAAACACCAATCATTATCTCTTCTACAATTTCTTTGGACCCTGAGTTGAAATCAGAAAAAAAAGTGATTGAGATTTGCACGCTAACCAATGCTTCGCATTACATCAATCCAATTGGAGGTGTTTCATTGTACAGTAAAGAATCTTTTAAGCAACATGGTCTGCAATTGTCTTTTCTTCAATCAGAAGAAATTCAATATGCTCAATTGAACCATAATTTCGTTCCTTGGCTTTCAATTATTGATGTGTTGATGTTTAACTCTATTGAAAGTATTGATGCCTTTTTAAAAAAATATAAGCTCACCTAATTTGTTGTTAAAAAAACAACCATGTTTACTTGGGAAAAACTTGGCCTTGTATTCAATCCTTTAGAAATTTCAAATCCAAAACCCTGGATGAAGGAATTTGCTCAAGCACCGAGTACGCTTATTTTCGACGATTTTGTAAGAGTCTATTTCTCCTGTAGATCTCATGCGGATGAAAATGGACAGTATACCAGTTTCTCGGCTTTTGTAGATCTAAATCGGAATAACTTGTTTGAAATACTACGTATTAGTGAACAACCAATATTAGAACTGGGTGAGATCGGTACATTCGATGAATTTGGAACTTACCCAGTATCAGTCATTCGGTATGGAGGAGATGTATGGGCTTATTATGCCGGCTGGACTCGCTGTGAATCAGTGCCGTTTAATGTTGCCATTGGTTTTGCTTTAAGCAAGAATAATGGTGAGACCTTTGAAAAGCTAGGCAAAGGGCCAATCATTTCTTATACTCCAGATGAACCCTTTGTAATGAGTGGCCCTAAAATTAGGCGCTTCAATAATAAATTCTATTTGTGGTATATCGCTGGAAGCAAATGGGTACTCGACAACAACAAACCAGAGCCTGTTTATAAAATCCGCATGGCTACTTCGGAGAATGGACTGAATTGGACTAAACTTAATAAAGATCTAATTAGCAGTCGGGTTGAAGGAGATGAAGCGCAAGCAAGCCCGGATGTTTTTTTTCATGATGGGCTATATCATATGTTTTTTTGCTATCGATACAGCACAAATTATCGAGGAAAAGAAAAAGGGTACCGAATTGGGTATGCTTATTCTCATGATCTTGAATCATGGACTAGAGACGATATTCAAGTTGGAATAGATGTTTCAGATGAAGGATGGGATTCAGAAATGATCAGTTATCCCCATGTATTTAGCCTCGATGGAGAAATTTACATGTTGTATTTGGGCAATCAAGTCGGGCGTTTTGGTTTTGGAATTGCAAAAATGAAGTCAAAGTCTCAGGTATGAAATGGATTAAGAAGGGAAAAATATTTGACCCTACTGAGCATCAACTCATCAACGGATGTTTGGAATTTGCTCAATCACCTCAGACTTTAGTATTCGATGATTTTATCCGGGTTTATTTTTCAACGAGGCAAAAAGATTTAAATACAGGTAAGTATCTTAGTCATATTGCTTATGTTGATTTTGATCAACATTTTAATATCCTCCAGATTTCGCAAAAAGAAGTGATTTCGTTGGGAGAATTAGGCTGTTTTGACGAACATGGAATTTTTCCAATTAATGTCTTAAGAGCTGATGATAAAATAATGGCTTTCACTTGTGGTTGGAGTAGAAGAGTATCCGTTTCTGTAGAAACTTCCATTGGTTTGGCTTTTAGCGATGATAATGGGGAAACTTTTTCGAAATATGGAACTGGACCAATCCTATCTTCTTCATTACAAGAACCGGTATTAGTAGGAGATGGATTTGTACAGAAATTCGGAGATACATTTCATATGTGGTATATTTTTGGGACAAAATGGATGCCCCAGCAAGAAAATGAACCTCCTGCCAGAGTTTATAAAATTGGGCATGCTGCTTCAAACGATGCGATTCATTGGATTAAGGATGAAGGCATTCCCATCATTGCGGATGAAATTGGCCCGGACGAATGTCAGGCTTTGCCAACTGTTGTCAAGATAAACGACAGATACCACATGTACTTTTGTTACAGGCATTCAACTGATTTTAGGAGTAATGCCAATAGGGGATACCGAATCGGTTACGCTTTTTCGGATGATTTATCTACCTGGAAAAGGGATGATGAAAATGTAGGAATTTCTTTGTCTAAAGAAGGATGGGACTCAGAAATGATGTGTTATCCTCATTTGTTCCAATTCAAAGAAAGGACTTACTTGTTGTACAACGGCAATCAATTTGGGCGTCTAGGCTTTGGATTAGCAGTTTTGGAAGAGTAAATAGTCGATGACGGAATTCAAGTATGCTCACAAGTTGGCATCTAAAGATACCATTCTCACTCATTTGAAAGAGTGTGACAATTTATTTATACCCCCATTGAGCGAAACCATAGACCTAGATCAATATTCTGGTAAAATCAGCACTCATGCAGAAACATTTGAGGTCTGGACTAAAGAGCGATTGATCTCATTGGTTGCAGCATATCTAAATGATTTTGAAAGGAAGGTCGGTTTTATTACAAATGTAAGCACTTCTCCAGAGTACACGGGAAATGGATTGGCTCAAAATCTATTAAAAAATTGTATTGATCATGCTAAAAAACTTGGCTTTATTTCTCTAATGTTGCAGGTTCACTGTGAAAATGCCGTGGCAATTAACCTCTACAAAAAATTTGCTTTTGTAGAAGTAATGTTAAAGGCTAGTCAAATAACCATGTCGCTGGATCTCCTCAAAAAATAAACTATGAAAGCGAAAAGAGACTATAACCAGGAGTCAAAAAATACCAGTGATCATAAATATGCATACAATTTTGATTTTGATGTCATGCATAAGTTTATGATTCGATCATTTGAGCCTTTTTTTGTTGAAGGCAATGCTTTAGAACTTGGATCATTTCAAGGTGATTTTACAAAGCGCCTTTTGCCGTACTTTGATCATATTACTTGTGTTGAAGCATCTGATGAGGCTATTAAAATTGCGCAGCAGATACTCCCTGCCCAAGTGAAAACGATCAATGCCTTATTTGAAGAGGCTATATTGCCTGAAAAATATGACAATATTATTCTTACCCATGTTTTGGAGCATTTAGATGACCCGGTTGGAGTCATGAAAAGGATCAACAAAGAATGGCTCTCGGATCGTGGGCGTTTCTTTTTGGTCTGTCCAAATGCCAATGCTCCATCCAGACAAATTGCGGTCAAAATGGGTCTGATTAGTCACAATTCTGCGATAACGACTGCAGAAAAGGAACATGGGCATCGCATTACTTATTCTCTAGACACATTAGAGAGAGATGCCCGCTTGGCCGGATTGAAAGTAGTACACCGATCAGGAATTTTTTTCAAAGCCCTGGCCAATTTTCAATGGGATAGGCTGCTGCAGACGGATATTGTCTCTAATGAGTACATGGAAGGATGCTATCAGTTGGGGCATATTTATCCCGATCTTTGTTCTAGTATTTTTTTAATGTGTGAAAAAGGTTGATGAATGAGTAGCCTAATTCTTTCAGTATGTTTGATTACTTACAATCATGAGAAATATATTGAACAAGCAATTGAGAGTATATTAAAGCAAGAAGTAAATTTTTCATGGAATCTTATAATTGCAGATGATTGTTCAAACGATAGAACACGAGCTATTATTGCTGATTACAAATCTCGATACCCGGATTTAATAAAACTAATTCTTCAAGAAAGGAATGTTGGGGCAGCACAAAACTGGATCGATTTAATTTCATCCCCTTCCTCAAAATATATAGCATATTTAGAAGGAGATGATTATTGGATTGATAATAGGAAGCTACAAAAACAAGTAGATTTTTTAGAAAAAAACCATAATTTCTCTTTGTGTTTTTGCCACACAAAAATTAAAAATGAATTAACTGGAGCATTTTCTGAATCTTCATTAACATTGAATTTGGTCAATCTTTCATTTAAGGACTTTCTTAAGGGAAATCCAGCAGGTACGAGTACATGCACATCTGTTTTTCGAAGAGAACTTATTGATAATTTAAGTTGGTTTTTAGATAAACCTATTGGAGATCAGTTTTTATGGGCTAAGTTAACAAAAAACAGTAAAGCTATAATCCTACCTTTTTACGGAGGAGTATATCGACAACAGCCTGATGGGGCATGGAGCAGTTTAAGTAGTGATGCGGCTTTCGAGAAAAAAATAAAAATTTTATCCATATTAAGGAAGGAGTATCACTTGCATCACAATAGTCGTTTGATTATTGATATACAAATGGAAAGGTTGCTTTTTAACAAAAAAATAGACGCAAGAGTTTTAGGGCTTAAAAGTATTATAATTTTTATATTAAATCACAAACACCTTTTTTCAGAGCTTTGGTTTTCAAGGGGTATGATTAAAGCTGCTTTTTTGCGCTGGTTTAATTATATAAAAAGATCTAATAAAGAGAATTCATAGTCTAAAAACGAATTTTGAAAAATAAAACCATGGTACAACACGCTTATTTTTTAAAAAAAATAAAATGAAAAACCAAAATATAAAACCTAAGTTAAGTGTCCTAATGACAGCTTATAATCGTGAAAATTTTATATCAGAAGCTATAGAAAGTGTATTAGCTTCTACTTTCACAGACTTTGAATTAATCATTGTAGATGATGCATCTCAAGACACAACAGTTGAAATTGCAAAATTTTATGAAGATTTAGATCACAGAGTTAAGGTATATGTCAATGATATTAACCTTGGCGATTACCCGAATAGAAATAAAGCCGCATCTTATGCAAATGGGAAATATTTAAAATATCTAGATTCAGATGATATCATTTATGATTATGGCCTTGAGGTTATGGTTAAAGCCATGGAAAAGTTTGAATTTGCAGGCTTCGGACTAGCATCTAAAGTAAGTGATGAAAAACCATTTCCGATCTGCATATCTCCTCAAGAAATATATTTGGAAAGCTTCATAGGTAATTTCGATCATTTCGGTAGAGGTCCAGGGTCTGGAATTATAAAAAATGAAGTTTTTAAAAACCTAGGGGGATTTTCCGGGAAAAGGATGATAGGAGATACCGAATTTTGGCTAAAATGCGCTAGGTATTATCCAATGGTCAAATTTCCATTTGATTTGTATTGGAATAGGATACATGGAATCCAAGAATCGAATTCGGATTATGCAAAAGATTTCTATAAACAGTTAAGGAATACTGTTTATGGCGAAGCACTTTCTCATAGTGATTGCCCTTTGGATGAAAGCCAAAAAATGCAAGTTCAAAAAGCGATTAAGAAGAAAAATAGAAAAAAACAAATTGTTGAATCAATTAACTTTATCAGAAGAAAAATAAATATATAGCCTGGATCTAGAAATTCTCATTTTATCTCTTAATAAAAAACGTATAAAATTATGTTTTCATTCAAAGAATCTATACCGCCAAAATTTTTATATTAAAAAACAACAGAGATTCTCTATAAAAAAAAACTATCATCAAAAGCACTGTATTGAGAAAATAGAGAATATTCGAACGCTCCATAGATTAAGTTTTAAACCAAGAATTGCGGTGAAACAAAACCATTTTCCAAAGAAGAATGGAAATAAATTTAATGCTCATGTCTTTTGAAAAAGAATACTACGAATCCCCAGAATTCTGGGCAGAAGGGATGCTTTCAGATGAAAGCAATTTGGCGAGAATAGACGAAACGATTGCCATGATTCCCAATGATACACACTCTTTACTTGATGTAGGATGTGGCAATGGGGTTTTCCCAAACAAATTACAAGCAAGAAAACCAGATTTATTAGTAACGGCTACGGACAGAAGCCAGGAAGCACTCAAATATGTTTTGACTTCAAAATTTGAATCAGACATTAATCAACTTCCAGTCGAAAACGAAAGCTTTGATTGTGTTACCTGTCTTCAGGTTATTGAACATTTACCAGTTCAAGTATATGATCAAGCACTATCAGAATTGGCAAGAGTAACAAAAAAATACCTTTTAATTAGTGTTCCTTATTATGAAAAAGTAGAGAATAGCTTTACCAAATGTCCTCAGTGTCTATCTTCATTCAATTCTGACTTACATTTGCGGAGCTATACCAAAGAGACAATTGAAAACCTTTTCAACCGAGCTAATTTTAAGTTGGTTGCCTATAAAAACGTAGTGAAGTCATCCAAATATATAGGGGTTGAATTATACTCAAGGGTTAGATCATGGTTTTCCAAGCATCCTCCTAAACCATTCAACTCACCACTGTGTCCAATATGTGGGTATAAAAATGACTCATTTAAAACCCACAAGCCAGGTAGTCAATTGGAACCCATTTCAATTAAACGGAAAACACTTAAGTCATTGATAAAATCAGTTTGGCCAAAAGTTGAAACTCCTGGTTATTGGGTAATTGCCTTGTACGAAAAAAAATGATGCACTAATGCTCATCATAATCGACTATGGGATTGGTAACCTCACTTCCATTCGCAATATGCTCAAGAAAGTAGGTTGTCCAGACGCGTTGATTACCAAAGATAAGTCTGCCATTGCCGAAGCCGACAAGTTGATTCTCCCAGGCGTAGGTCATTTCGATTACGGCATGAAGCAACTCCGTCAGTCCTCTTTTTTTGAAACCCTGAATCAGCGGGTTTTGGAAGATAAAATACCCGTATTCGGCATTTGCCTGGGTGCGCAATTGCTGAGCATGGGCAGTGAAGAAGGGGAAGAACCTGGTTTAGGTTGGATCAACGCCTATACGCGCAAGTTTAACCCAGCACGCATGCCCGAAGCTCTGAAAGTGCCGCATATGGGTTGGGGGGATGTGGCCATTCAAAAAGACAGTAAACTATTTGAGGCAATGCCCGCTGATCCTCGCTTCTATTTTGTACATACTTATCACCTGGTATGTGAGGATCACGCCGATGAGCTGGTATCTTGCAACTATGGTTATCCATTTACAGCCGGAGTGGAGAAAGGCAATATCCTCGGGGTACAATTTCACCCCGAGAAGAGCCACAAATATGGTCTGCAATTGTTAACCAATTTTGTAAAACACTACTAGTTGCGCCGCATCCGAGTTATCCCGGTATTGTTGATTCAAAATGGAGGCCTGGTCAAATCGATCCAGTTCAAAAAACACCAGTATGTGGGTGATCCCATCAACGCGGTGAAAATCTTCAATGAAAAAGAAGTCGACGAGATCGTGATTCTCGACATCTCGGCCAGCCAGGACAAAAGGGCACCCAACATCCAGCAGATTGCTGAGATCACCGGTGAAGCCTTTATGCCTCTGGCCTATGGCGGTGGAATAACCCGCCTGGAAGAAATCGTGGAAATCCTCTACCAAGGTGCCGAAAAAGTAGTGCTCAATACCAGTGCACTCGACGACCCGCAGCTGATTACCCGTGCAGCTCAGCGCTTTGGCAACCAGAGCATCGTGGTGTCCATTGATGTGCAAAAAAACTGGCTGGGGCAATACAAGGTATACCGCAACAATGGTACCAAAAATACGAGCATTAACCCCGTAGAACTGGCCAAACAGGTTGCCGAATTGGGCGCAGGTGAAATCATGCTCACCAGCATCGACCGCGATGGCACCTTCGGGGGCTATGACCTGGAACTGCTCAAACAAATCACCCAGGCAGTAGATATCCCCGTGATTGCTTGTGGTGGCGCTGCGGAAGTCAAAGATTTTCAGCAAGCCGTGTCTATTGGTGGTGCTTCTGCCGTGGCCGCCGGGAGTATGTTTGTGTTTCAACGGCCACACCGAGCTGTTTTAATCAGTTATCCCTCCCAACAGGAGTTAAAAGAAAAACTATTTTCTCAACTTTAATCCTCCCATGAGCCTATACAACGAAACCTTACTCCAACAGGATGCCACTGCCAACGGTGGACGCCCCTACCAGCAATGCACCCTCAGTGTGATGGATACCATAGCCGATCCCAATATTTCATTTGACAAAAACGGGATTTCGAACTACTACTACGAATACCTGGAGGCAGAAAAAAACTATACCCTCAAAGGTGAAGCGGCAACCCAAAAAATACAGGAATGGGTAGCGGTGTTGAAAAAAGCAGGAGCAGGTAAACCCTACGACTGTATGCTGGGGGTGAGTGGAGGGGTAGATAGTACCTACCTCGCATTGTGCGCCAAACGACTGGGACTTCGGGTATTGTGTGTGCATTTTGACAATGGCTGGAACTCAGAATTGGCCGTACAAAATATTGAAAACATTGTTTCAAAATGTGGGTTCGATTTGTACACCTACGTCATCAACTGGCCCGAATTTAAAGACATTCAACTGGCCTATTTTAAGGCCAATGTCATCGACATCGAAGCGGTAACCGACTTAGCTATTTTCGCCTGCTTGGATAAAATTTGTGCTAAAAACAAGCTAAAATACATCCTGGATGGACGCAATGTCTGGACCGAAGAAACCCTGCCCAAAGCCTGGATCTACAAGGACTCAGGGAACTTGCGCAACATTCATCAGGCTTTTGGGACCATTCCACTGAAAAGTTACCCCCTGCAAAGCCGGAGCCAAAGGCTCGTGCAACAATTGAAAAAATCCTACACCAATGCACCCTTGCTCAATTATATGGTGTACGACAAATCCCAAGCCAAACAGGACATCATTCGCGAACTAGGCTGGCGAGACTACGGCGGTAAACATTACGAATCGGTATTTACCCGCTTTTATCAGGGTTATATTTTGCCTGAAAAATTCAAGGTAGACAAACGTAAAGCCCATTTGTCAAACCTGATTTTTGCAGGGCAACTGACCAAGGCTGAGGCCTTGTCAGAATTGCAAAAACCGATTTATCCTCCCGCACAATTGGCCGAAGACAAACCCTTTGTACTCAAAAAACTGGGCTTTACCGAAGCGGAATTTGATACCTATTTGGCCGCTCCAGCAGTACCACATATTCATTATGGTAGTACCAAGTCTTTGACCGAGGAATATCCCTTATTAGAAATATTCAGACCCATCAAAAACCTGCTAACCCGATAACATGCTCCATTTTGCCATCATTGGTTGTGGCCGCATCGCGCAGCGCCACGCCGAACACATCTCCAAAATTGGAAAACTGGTTGCAGTTTGCGACATCGATCTAGCTAAAGCCAGGGATTTGGCCGCCAAATTTCAAGCCGAGCCTTACCAATCCATTGATGATTTGTTGCAAAATACCCCGTCACTGGATGTAGTATCCATTTGTTCGCCCAATGGCCTGCATGCCGAGCACAGCATCAAAGCCCTCAAAGCGGGATACCATGTATTGTGCGAAAAACCCATGGCCATTTCAGTGCCCGATTGTGGCGAAATGATCAAGGCCGCCGAGCACGCCAACCGGAGGCTTTTTGCCATCAAACAAAATCGCTTCAATCCACCAGTGGAGGCGGTCAAAGCCGCCATCGAAAGTGGAAGATTGGGTAAAATCTACAGTGTGCAACTCAGTTGTTTTTGGAACCGCAACCCGGATTATTACGCCAATTCCTGGAAAGGTAGCAAAGACATGGATGGCGGCACACTGTTCACTCAATTCAGCCATTTCATCGATTTGTTGTATTGGTTGGTCGGCGACATCAAAACAGCCCAGGCCTACACCGGGAACTATGCCCATGAAGGCATTATCGAGTTCGAAGATACCGGAGCCGTGATTGTTCAGTTTTACAACGGTGCCATCGGCACCATCAACTATACCGTCAACAGCTACCAGAAAAACATGGAGGGTTCCCTGACCATTTTTGCTGAAAAAGGCACGGTTAAAATTGGGGGGCAGTACCTGAATGAACTGGAATACCAAAACATTGAAGGTTACCGCATCGAAAACCTTCCTGAAGGCAACAAGCCCAACAACTACGGCAACTACCAGGGCTCGATGAGCAACCACGATAAAGTATACGAAAACCTGGTGGATGTATTGACCAAAAACGCCAGCATCAGTACCAGTGCATTTGAAGGGTTGAAAACGGTAGAAATTATTGACAAAATCTATAGTTCGGTACGCTGATGCATGACCCCATTTTATTGAAGGTTCAAATTCGGGACGTGCAGTTTGGCGTCAATGTAAAGGTCGTCGAACCAGTAAATATTTATGGGTGCCAAATTGGCGATGAGTGCTTCATTGGCCCCTTTGTGGAGATTCAGAAAGAGGTAAACATTGGCTCACGAACCAAAATCCAATCGCATAGCTTTGTTTGTGAGTTAGTTACCATCGGAGATGACTGTTTTATCGGTCACGGAGTGATGTTTGTCAATGACCTTTTTTCAACGGGTGGCCCGGCTCGTGGTGACAAAACCAAGTGGAAATCAACCCAAATCGGCAATCATGTTTCTATAGGAAGCAATGCAACTATTTTGCCAGTCACCATTTGTGATCATGCAGTAATTGGAGCAGGGGCGATGGTAACCAAAGACATTTCCATCCCGGGCATCTACGCTGGAAATCCTGCAAAATTAATTAGACCTCTTTAATACATTGTTTATGAGCTCGATAAAAGTCCCATTTGTTGATTTAAAGGCACAATACCAAAGCATCAAATCAGACATTGATCATGCTATCCAAGAGGTGATTGAAACGACGGCGTTTATTAGAGGGCCTTTTGTACAAAAATTTGAACAAGAATTTGCGGAACTGTATGGGATTAAACACTGCGTCAGTGTGGCCAACGGTACCGATGCACTGTATATCGTGTTTAAAATGTTGGGAGTCGGTGCCGGAGATGAAGTCATAACCGTAGCCAATAGCTGGATATCCAGCTCTGAGACTATTGGACAAACTGGAGCGACGCCCGTATTTGTAGATGTCGATGAATATTTCACCATCGACGTATCCCTGATTGAATCCAAAATCACGCCGCGTACTAAGGCCATTTTACCGGTACATTTGTATGGACAGATGGCAGACATGGCTGTACTAGAAAACATTTGTCAGCGCTACAATTTACACTTGATTGAAGACTGCGCCCAATCCCATTTTTCTACTTATAAAGGAAAACGCGCTGGAACCTTTGGTTTGGCGGCCACTATCAGTTTTTATCCTGGCAAAAACTTGGGAGCCTACGGCGATGCCGGAGCAATCTTGACCAACGACGACGACTTGGCCGAAAAATGCCGTATGTATGCAAATCATGGTGCGCTTAAAAAACATCATCACATCATGGAGGGGGTTAATAGCCGTTTGGATGGTTTACAAGCAGCGATTTTAAGTGCAAAAATACCTTATATTCTGGAATGGACCCGGCTACGTCAAATAAAAGCTAATTTTTACCATAATATATTGGCCAACATTCCTCAGATAAGGTTACCGAAAGTAAGGAATAACACACAACATACTTGGCATTTATACGTAATTTTGGCAGAAAGGCGTGATGAATTGGCGGAATATCTTCATAATCAAGGAATAGAGACTGCTATACACTATCCAGTACCACTGCCATTTATGCCAGCCTACTCTTATCTAAAAATTCAAAGAAATGATTTTCAGAAAGTAGAACAAAACCAAAGTAAATTACTATCATTGCCTCTATATCCCGAAATATCTGAAGACCAAATGATTGTTGTACAGAAAAGTATACAATCATTTTACAACAAGCAGAGGTCTTAATTTTTAATACCTAACATGGTTCATAATGGAAAATAAACCTGTAAACTTAAATGTTGCTTCTGGGTACTGTGTGCTAGAAAATTTTACTAATCTCGATAATAGATTGTTTCTCAAGCTATCAAAATCTCCATTCTTGAATATATTATTTCCTTTTCTTTCAAAAGAAAAAAAGGAAATAATTGGTAAATTTCGAGAAGTCAGCAAAAAAGCTAAATTAATACGACAGGATTGCCGAAAGAAGCTAAAATATGAAGATGCCAAAGTTGATCATATTTTATGCTCCCACTTTTTAGAACACTTGTACCATTATGAAGTAATTAAACTGCTTCGAGAGGTTTATCGAATATTAAGACCAGGAGGAACCCTCCATATTATTTTATCCGACTTTGAATGTCTAGTCAATCAATATACTAAATCAGGGAATGCGAATGTAGCAGATTTACTCGTGCAAGAAGTTCTTGCCTATTCGAAGAAGGGAATGAGCTTTTCAAATAGGTTGTTGGACATGACTGGAAACTATGGTTTACATCATCTTTGGATGTATGATCGTAAATCAATGTCAAAAAAATTAGTTGAAAATGGGTTTAAAATTGAAGAAAATATCTTTACGCCTAGTGACAGTTTTAGAAAAGAAGATGAATCATTGCATATTTTCGCCACGAAGATCAATGATAAAATATGAAAGCGTTAGTAGTCTCTCCGCAAGAGTGGGGTGTAATGCATGTTGCGAAGCACCATTATGCAATAAGTTTGTTAAATGAAAATCATGAAGTTTATTTTTTAGAACCACCAAGGTTTGGTAAAAAATGGGCATATTTTTTAAAAAAAGATCTGAATTATGAAAATTTATCAATCATATCATATAACTGCCCCATTCCTTTTTTTTTAAGGTTTAAGGTAAGGTGGCTATATGATCTTTTGATAAAAAAATACATAAGTAAATTAGTTAAGTGCAGTGGTGATAATTTTGATTTAGTTTGGTCTTTTGAGTCTAATCTCTATTCAGATTTAAACATATTTAGAGCAAAAAATAAAATTTATCACCCCGTTGATGAGCTTCATTATCACTACCAAATTATCCCTGGCAAAACAGCCGATTTAATTGTTTCAGTAACTCATGAAATATTATCGAAATTTAATAAATTTCCAGTAAATTCTATACACGTAAATCATGGCCTTGCAAATTGTTTTGCACTTGAAGCCACAAAGAAATTAACTACACAAGAATTTAATAATAGAGTAAGTGGTACTTTAAAAGTAGGATATATAGGTAATTTATTAAGGCCCGCTATTGACTATGAGTTACTATTGAAAATTATAAAAAAAAACAAGCATATAAGATTTTTATTTTGGGGAAATCACACAAGTGCAAATAATAATTTAGGCGGGGAAGCTGGCAACATTGAGCAGTATATTAATATGCTTAAATTTTTACCAAATGTAGAAATGAGAGGTTCATTAAGCCCAGAAAAGCTAGCCTCAGAGTTCCAAGTAGTTGACGCATTTCTTATTTGTTATGATATCAATAAAGATTTAAGCAGGGGCACAAATTATCACAAAATAATGGAATATTTAAGTACAGGTAAAGTGATAATATCTAATAATGTCACTGCTTTTCAAAATGAGCCAGATCTAGTTGTCATGAGTAGATCAAGGGAGAACGATAACGAACTTTTCCACTTATTTGATCACGTAATTAAAAATATCGAACAATATAATCAGGCCGACCTACAAATTAAAAGAATAAAATTCTCTCTAAAAAATACATACAGCAGCCATCTTAAGCTAATTTTAGAATCACTTATTAAGTAATAATCATTAATTCATTCTATGAATTGGGTCCTTTTAATCTATTCCTGTCCATATCACTTTCCTCCTACCATAAATGCAGCGAATATATTAGCTGAAAAAGGAGAAAAGGTCTATCTTCTAGGAATAAAATACCCAGAAACATACTCTCAACACATACACGACAACGTAGAACTATGTTTTGTTGACAAATTATCAACTAAATATAGAGGATTATTAGGGTATGTCATGAGCATATTTTTCTTAGCGTGGTTTGTGATCAGAAAGCGTATAAACATCATCGTTTCCTATGACAACAAATCTGTAATTCCTGCATTTATTGCAAGCAGGCTAAAAAAAATAACATGGGTTTATCATCAACATGATTACTGGGACTATCCTAAAGGAGTTTGGAACAGGTTTTTGTGGAAAATGGAACGAATCTTGGCAAATAAAGCAAATATCGTTTCCTTTCCTCAGGCGAATAGGGCCCTGTTATTTCAACAAGAAGCAAGACTAATAAAAGCCCCTCTTGTTGTATTCAATGGGCCTAGAAAGAATTGGGATTCCCATATTGCATCGCCAAATCCCATAATTACTCATCTTAGAAAGCAATTTGATTTTATTTTAGTATACCAAGGAGGATGGTCAAAATATTTTGGGATAGAAAAAATATTTTATGCATTAGCTAACTGTAAAACCAATACTTGCCTAATTGTATTAGGGGAGGAAAGAGAACCAGAAGTGAAGAAATATTATGATGAAATAGTTCGTGTCCTGAAGTTAGAAGACAGGGTTTGGTTTTCTAATACCTATATAGCTTATGATGAGCTACCCTCATTTACTAAATTTTCAGACGCAGCAATTGCCATCCTGACAAAAGATAATGAAAATGCACCTTATAATAACAGATATTTAATTGGTGCCTCAAATAAAATTTTTGAATATATTTCCTTTGGGCTTCCAGTATTCACTCAAAATTCTGAACCAAACAGGAATTTCTATCTTAAATACCCAATTGGTGTAACGATAGATGCTGATGATCCCATCGATTTTGCCAGAAAAATCGACTCCTTATTATCTGACAAAAAATCGATTAAGGAATTTAGAGATAAGAATATACATTTATTTAACTCAGAGCTAAACTTTGACTATCAATTCAATAAACTATTTAGTGCCATAATCTCTCAACACCATGTTGATTTAGAATAGAATTTTAACTGTAATCTGCCCTTGAAAATACTATGGCAGTATCATGTCTAATATTATATCTTTTACCGATGAAAGCCTGAAAAAATATATCCAAAATAGTATCCAATGCCTCTCTTAGATTGGCCATTTATTAACTTTCCATAGGTAGGAACTTGGGATCAGTTAGGCTTTACATTCAATACTTCATAACAGTTAATTTTGAACGAACTCTTGCTAAAGTGAAATTACTTTACGTTTGTAACGAAGATAGAGCAACTACAAAACAGAGGCTACTGGCTTTAGAGTCACTAAACCTAGATTTTGAAGTAGTTTACACTTACCTATTAAGTGAAAAACCTAGTTTGGTTACAAAAATTAGGCGAAAAATATTCTTTAAACTTGGGTTATACCCTGAGAGGAATAATGAGAATCAAAAAATATTGAATGAAATAAAAGAAAATAAATATGATATTTTATTTATAGAAAAAGGGTTATCTATTTTCCCTGCAACCTTGGAAAAGGTGAAGAAAAAATGGCCGAACATTATTTTACTTAGCTATTTACTTGATGATGTAAAAAATAAAAGTAATAATTCGATCTACTTTAAAGAAAGTATTCCCTTATATGATTATATATTTACAAATAAAAAATTCAACATTGATGAGCTGCATGAAATGAATGCGAAAAAAGTATTTTATTTTAAAAATGCTTTTTCGAGCCATTTTCACAGGCCAGTAGAAGTTTCAGGTGCGGAAAAAGACTATTTTGGATCAGAGGTAAGCTTTATTGGAACTTACGAAAAAGATCGGGCAGATTTTATTCGATTTTTAGCGGATAAGGGAGTAAAAATAAAAATATGGGGCTGGTCCAAAAGCGCAAAAAACACAAAAATGATCCATGAAAACATAATTATTATGAATAGCCATGTTTACGACCTAGACTATGCTAAAGTAGTTGCTGCATCAAAAGTTAATCTGTGTTTTTTAAGAAAGGCGAATCGAGATAGAGAGACAACAAGAAGTGTTGAAATTCCTGCTTGTGGTGGATTTATGATCTCCGAAAGGACTAATGAGCAAACCGAAATGTTTGCAGAGGCAATTGAAGCAGAGTATTTTGATTCAAGAGAGGAACTATTAGCGAAGATCATATATTATCTGACACATGAAACTGAGCGCCAAAAAATAGCTATCAACGCTAGAGCCAAATGTTTAACTGCAAATTATTCGTACGAAAAACAACTTAGTGATATTATTAAACATTGTGTAAAATGATTTTAGCAATATGAAGTCCTTTTCTTTTTTGTATCTATTGGCTGCAGGAGCCCTTAGTTATTATCTTAATTTTTTCTTGCCTGAAATTAATTCTAAAGAAATAATTTATTGGGCTAATCGTTTATATTGGCTTTTTATTTTACCTGTTTTTATTTACTTGATTCATGGATATAGCAAAGAAGCCTTTCCCTTTGTTGGCATAACGTCTCTCTTTTTATTGCTTAGTTTTGCGCTGCCTCCGTTTTTTGTTCCCGCTGCTTATTATCAATTGGGCACTTTATATCCTGTTGCTTTAGAATGGGCATTTTGGGGATATTTTACATTTTTTGCATCGTACTATATTTTCTACTTTATAAGACTTTTCGCAATATGGCCATTTAGGCCAATGTATATTTTTGATTTAAAAAGAGATCCTCAATGTAAAATAATTGGATATTTTTTTCTTATTTTATACGTTTTGAATGATTATACTCCTCTTTCTGCAATCGCGCATCTATCGACTTATGCATTTTATGTTTATTTGAGCCTATTTTTCTTTTTAATTAACCGAAAATCAAAATTTTTGAACTCGTATGACAGGCTTATTTTTTATTTTTTCTTATCAAAAGAGTACTTAACACGTGCTTTTGACGGGTTGCTTTCAGCTATTGCTATATTCACATTGTTCCTAGTAGTTATTTTTTGGTATACTTCTCAAAAAAGAGTTGATTTTAAATTGATCAGAATTGGTGCTTTAGTGAGTTTATTTCTATTTGTGTATATAATTTTCTCGCCAATCAAACACTACTTTAGGAAAGAGGTATGGTATTCAGGTAAAGAATACACATTGTCGGAAAGAGCTACATTAATTTATGATTTATACCAAAAAAGAAACTTGTCTCAAAAAAACCCTTCACAAGAACAGGTTTACGAAAATCATTTTTTATGGCGTTATTCTTATCAAGCAAGCGCATTATCTCATGTTTTGCTAAAAACTCCTTCTCAAGTCCCATTTTGGAAAGGTAGTAGCTATATTTTCTTTTCAAAATTAATTCCTAGGTTCATATGGGCAGATAAACCAACAGAGAATATGGGGTATAAGTTTGGAACAACATATGGGATAATTTCAGCCGATAATAAATCAACTTCTATCAATACCCCAATTATTGTCGAAATGTATATAAATTTTGGGTTTCCGGGTATTGTCATTGGAATGTTCTTGTTGGCGATATTTTATATGTTAGTAAATGCATATTTTAACAATATTCAGATGTCTGATTATGCAAAAATAATTAGTATCTCTATGATTTTTAATTTAATCAGCCACGAATCCAATTTTTCACTAACTTTTGGTAACCTTCCGCTTTTGATTATTTCTTTTTATGCAATTGAAGGAGTGCTTTTTGGGGGCATGTACAAAAAACAATATTCAAAACAATGATTAGACTTGCTATAATCACAACTCACCCAATACAATACAATGCTCCTTTCTTCAAATTATTGGGTCAGCAGCCCGAATGGCAAATTAAGGTTTATTACACTTGGGGGCAATCACAGGAACAAGTCTTTGACCCTGGGTTTGGAAAGGAAATTAAATGGGATTTACCTTTGTTAGAAGGTTACGACTATGAGTTTGTACCGAATATTGCCTCTAAACCAGGATCCCATCATTTTTTTGGTATAAATAATCCAAGTTTGTCTACTATAGTTAAATCCTTTAATCCCGATTATATTCTGATTTATGGCTGGAATTTTGTCAGCCATTTGAAGATATTACAATTTTACCAAGGTTCTGCTAAATTGTTGTTTAGAGGGGATTCTGTCCTTTTGAATGAAAACAACACTTCTCCCTTGAAAAAAATAATCCGTCAGGTAATTTTAAAGTGGGTTTATCGCAGGATAGAATATGCTTTGTACGTTGGTAGTGCAAATAGAGCATATTATGAACGTTTTGGTGTAAATCGTTCCAGACTAGTATTTATGCCCCACGCCATTGACCATTTACGCTTCAGAACTAATGATCCGTTGGCTATTGAAGCTAGTGCAATGCTATGGCGTCAAAAATTAGGACTTCCTTTAGAAAAGTTAGTTTTCCTTTTTGCTGGAAAGTTTGAAAAGATTAAAAACGTAGCGTTACTGATTCATGCCTTTCGGCAACTAAAAGGCACTCATATCCAATTACTTCTAATTGGAAATGGGTCGGAAGAAACTTACCTTAAACAACTAGCCGAAGGCGATGATCGGATAAATTTTCTTGGGTTTCAGAACCAAAGTAAAATGCCAGAAGTATATCGCCTCGGGGATGTATTAATCTTACCCTCTTTATCTGAAACTTGGGGGCTCTGTATCAATGAAGCTTTTGCCTGTAGCAGGCCCGCTATCGTTAGTAGTAAAGTTGGTTGCGCGATGGATTTGATTCAACCAGGAGATACAGGGTGGGTTTTTGACTGCAACGATGTGCAAATGCTCAGGTTTTGCATGGAGTCAGCTATTGAAAAAGGCAAATCAGGGTTACAAAACATGGGAAAAAATGCCCAAGAATTTATTCGAAAATGGTCTTACTCTGCTGGTGTTGCTGCTTTTAAACAAATCACCGGAAATTGAATTTGAAGCCTTGATCTTTGTGATTTGTTAAGCTTCAAAGAAGGATGAATTCTCATAATTTAACTCCCTTGCCACTCCTCCTCCTCACCGACTGGTTTCCCCCCGGTTACCGCGCAGGTGGCCCCATCCAGTCCACCTACAATTTTGCGTTAGCCATGCAGGAGCATTACGCCATCAAGGTATTGACTACGGATCGGGATTTGGAGGCCACTTCGCCTTATGCCGGGCTTGTCCCCGAGCGTTGGCAACCTTTTGAAGGGACGGCAGTAGAAGTGTTGTACACAGCAGCGCCAGGGTTGAGTGCCCGGCTGATTTTGCGTTACCTTCGGCAGGTACGGCCTCAGTACCTTTACTTGAATAGTATGTTTTCGCTGTATTTCAGTTTGTTGCCGCTGTTGTTTTTCCGTTTGGGTTGGATCAAAACCCAGGTGGTACTAGCCCCCCGCGGCATGCTCAAGGCGAGTGCCTTACAATACAAGGCACGCAAAAAGCGACTTTTTTTGCACTTGTTCCGTTGGAGTGGATTGCCGCAGCGCATCCGTTTTCACGCCAGCGATGCACAAGAGCAGCAAGATATCCTGCGGGTTTTTGGGCCGACCTGTGAGGTACAGGTCATCCCCAGTTTTCCGGCACCAGTACAAGTCCTGGCGCAGCCCAAGGTCAAAAACACCATACCCCGTTTTGTGTTTGTGGGGCGCATTCACCCCATCAAAAACGTGCACTTGGCCATTGCCCAGTTTCGGGATTGCCCCGTACCCGCCGAATTGGCCATCATCGGCAGCAACGAAGATACCGCCTATTGGCAGCAGTGCGCGGCACTTTTGGCCGATCTTCCCGCTCATTTGCAGGTGCATTATCTGGGGGAGTTGCCGCATCCGCAGGTACGAGCCTTGCTGCCGGAATACGATTTTTTGTTGTTGCCCACCCAGGGCGAAAATTTTGGGCACGCTATTTTTGAGGCTTTTGCGGCGGGTTTGCCCGTCATCATCAGTGATCAAACGCCCTGGAAAGATTTACAAAATCAGCAGATCGGTTGGGATTTGCCGCTGGATCAGCCCACTGCCTTTGTTGAGGCCATTGCCCAAGCGGCAACGATGAGTCAGGCGCAATATGCGCAATGGTCGGCCCAAGCGCAGGAGTTTGCGCAGGATTTTGTAGAAAAAGCGGGTTTGAAGGCTGCTTATCTGCGTTTGTTTAGTTGAAGCCTACCCACTGTTTATCATTTTAGCAATAGACCCCGAAAGCAATAAAAGAACATGTACACACTTGGACTAAACGCCTACCACGGCGACTCTTCCGCCTGCATCTACCGCGACAACGAACTATTGGTGGCAACCGAGGAAGAGCGCATCCGCCGCATCAAACACTGGGCGGGACTGCCTACTGAAGCAGTGAAATTTTGCCTCGAAGAAGCGGGCATTACCCTGGCCGAGGTGGATGTGATTGCCATTTCGCGCGACCCACAGGCCAAGTTTTGGGAAAAGGTATGGTACACCTTGCGCAAGGGCGTCAAGCTGAGCAGCATTGTGGACCGCGCCAAAAACTCCCTCAATGTAGGCGCGTTCAAAAAAGACCTGGCGGAGGCCTTTGGCTACCAGGAGTCCGACCTGAAAGCGCGGATCGTGTACGCCGAGCACCACCGCAGCCACATGGCTTCGGCCTATTTTGTATCCCCTTTTGAAGAGACGGCCATTTTGAGCATTGATGGCATGGGCGACTTTTCGTCCACCATGCGTGGCTACGCCAAAAACGGCAAAATCGAGATCATCGACAGTGTATCGTACCCCCACTCACTGGGCATTTTTTATACCACATTGACCCAATGGTTGGGCTTTCCCCACTACGGCGACGAATACAAAGTGATGGGTCTGGCCCCTTATGGTCAAGCCACCGAACTGGACAAAGTAGCCCAACTCATCCACCTCAAGGACAATGGGCTTTTTGAGCTCAATCCCCGTTTTTTTCGCCATTTCAAGGAGGGCGTCAACATGGATTGGCAAGGCGGCTCCCCCCACGTAGGTACCTTGTACACCGAGGCGCTGTGTGAATTGTTGGGTCCCGCCCGCAGCCAGGACGAGCCCCTGAGCGACTACCACCGTAACCTGGCCACTTCGGTACAACGCATGGCCGAAAAAGTGATTTTCCACCTGGCCGAAGATTTGCAGCGCAAAACCGGGCAAAAAAACCTCTGTCTGGCCGGTGGAGTGGCTCAAAACTCGGTGGCCAATGGCAAATTGGTGGCCAGTACTTCATTTGAAAAACTCTTTGTGCCCCCAGCCGGGCACGATGCGGGTACTTCCATCGGCGCGGCGCTTTACGCCTTGCACCAGGTGGACAATCAACCCCGTGCCTCCTTCCGGCACGATGCCTACACGGGTGCCCGCTTCAGCAATGAGCAGATCGAGGCTTATTTGCAGTCGCGGGGCATCAGCTACCAGCGCTTTACTGACGAGGAACTGTTCCCCCACGTAGCCGAGGCGCTGCACCAGGGCGCGGTGATTGGTTGGTTTCAGGGGCGGGCCGAGTTTGGTCCCCGGGCCTTGGGCAATCGTTCAATCATTGTGGATCCCAGTCGGCCCGATGCCAAGGATTTATTGAACTCAAAAATCAAGCGTCGGGAAAGTTTTCGGCCTTTTGCACCGTCTATCTTGAAGGAAGCCGTATTGGATTACTTTGAGCAAGACGACGATGTGCCGTTTATGGAGAAGGTCTTCCTGATCCGGCCCGAAAAACGCGCGAGCATTCCGGCGGTGACCCACGTGGATGGCACCGGACGCCTACAAACCGTGGAAGAGCGGGACAATCCGCGTTACCACCGTTTGATCAAAACTTTTGCAGAAAAATCGGGAGTTCCCATCCTGTTGAATACTTCTTTTAACGAAAACGAACCCATCGTAAACACCCCGGAGCACGCGCTGGAGTGTTTTCTGCGCACCCAAATGGACATGCTGGTGCTGGAAAACGTGGTGGTCTCTCGTTAAACGTTCTCGATACTGATCATTTTTTGACCCACTACCTCAAAGGAGGAGTAGGGTGCGCCCTTTGCTGCCAAACGAGGTAGCAATTGTGGTACGGTGGAAAAGGTGTGAGCCGCGTTGGTAAAGGATAAGCCTTGCCAAAACCCGCGATCCAAGCGCCTACAAGGGATCAAAGCGCGCCCCATGAAGTAGCTCATCAGCATTCAAACCAGCTTGGGCGCTTAGGCTCAGTTCAGGCCAAACGGTTCGTATTCCTATCAATTCATTCAGCACTTCCCAGCGGTTGTCTAGCGACAATTCCTGACCGCTAAACGAAATACTCGCCCAACTTCTTCGTTTATTAGGAAAAAAGAAATATTTTGAACGGTGATTAACGCACTTTTGCATTTTCTTAAAACAGCCCGTCGTTCTAGTCCAATACCCTGAAGGCAAAATTTTGCCATTCTAACCCTAATCGTGTGGTAAATAAAAAATGATTTTGCCTGGCCTGGCAAATGGAAGTTCTGTTTTTCCATTGCAGCCATTTTTCCCAAAAGACAAACTTGTGTCCAAATGGATTACCCTGATGTATGCCTATTCTTTCGAAAATCCCGCCCTGGGGGCAATTTTAGCATTGAGGCCTCTTTCGATACGATGTTGAAGGCATTCAAAGCGGAAATGGGGTATGCCCCTACCGTGGTACAAGTACCTAGCTACAGCAGTCGCTTGTGGCCGCGCATCCAGATTGCTTTGGCGGCAAGGAGGGCCCGGCGCGAGATCAACCACATTACTGGCGACATTCATTTTGCCATCCTGGCCTTGCCCAAGCGGGGCAGCATCCTGACCGTTCACGATTGTGGGTTTATGCGGCACCACAATCCGGTGGCGCGTTATTTTTTGTGGTTGTTTTGGCTAAAACTGCCCATCGCCCATGCGCAGGTGGTCACGGCCATTTCGGAAGCAACCAAGGCCGAGCTGATCCGCTTTACGGGTTGTGATCCAGCCAAAATCCGGGTGATTCCCACCATCATCAAAACGCATTTTACGCCTCAGCCCAAGCCTTTTCCAGGTCAAAAACCCCGCATTTTGCACATTGGCACGGCACCGAATAAAAACCTCTTGCGGCACATCGAGGCGCTGCGTGGCATCGATTGCACCTTGCACATCATCGGCAAAATATCCGCCGAAGTCCAGGCCCATTTGCAGGATTCGGCCATCGACTACCACAATGAATACGACCTCACCGATGCCCAGGTCCAAGCTGCCTACCGCGACTGTGACCTCCTGCTTTTTGCTTCCACCCTGGAGGGTTTCGGCATGCCCATTCTGGAGGCCCAAACGGTGGGCCGCCCGGTGGTGACTTCCAATTTGTCGTCCATGCCCGAGGTAGCGGGTACTGCGGCTTGTTTGGTGGATCCCTTATCGGTAGCATCCATTCGGGAGGGCGTACAAAGGGTGATCCAGGATGCGCCTTACCGCGAAGGGTTGATTGCAGCGGGTTTTGAGAATGTCAAACGTTTTCAGGCGGAGACGGTGGCAAGGGCGTATGGGGAGGTGTATGAGGGAATGAAAAATGAAAAATGAAAAATGAAAAATGAAAAGTGGGAAGTGAAAAGTGAAAAGTGAAAAGTGAAAAGTGGGAAGTGAAAAATGAAAAGTGAAAAGTGAAAAGCGGGCTGCGTAAAATGTTCAACCAGGAGTAGGCTCTAGAACGTGCGACCGTCGAGCCCGCTCGCGCAGCGAGCAATAAGGGACCGACGAGCGCCCACGAAGTGGTGGGTAGGGAGTTAAGTTATATCGGGGTTTTTATTCTCGTGCTAAGTCGAAGATCTTACGAGCGCCCACGAAGTGGTGGGTAGGGAGTCACACATAACGCGATATTCATCCTTTGAGAACAGTTTTGCAGGTTATGTTGAAGGTTTTTGAAAGGGAGCATTTTTTTGAACATCTTACCAGCCGCTGCGCGGCGCGCTCGTCGATCCCAAAATGCTCGCAAGCGAGCGGGCTCTACGGTCGCAGGTTTTGGCAGTTTACCCCGTGTTTACCATTTGAGCAATTGCAAAAGAAAGATTTTAATCATCCACTAGAAAAAAATCTATGTTGTCCAGGCAAACGCGCTGAAATAAAAAACAAAAAAATTATTTTTATTTTTTATTAAAACTTTTTATTTTTATGCCATACACACCAAATATGGCGAACAACTACGATCGGATTTTTAAAGAAAACATCGAATCCCTGCTTTTGCCCCTACTCAAAAAGGTATTGGGGCTTAGCCCTCCCAAGCTCGTGCCGATTGATGCCAAAATGCAAATGACCCACGAGTCGGAAATGGACAACATCCGGCGGGTAGTACACGAGGAAGATGCTGCATTGGATTATGGTTTACAAATCGAGTTCCACATTAAAGATGAAGACTTGCGCAAGCGCAATCTGGTTCACCACGCGCTGTTTCACCAAATTACGGGTTTGCCGATGCGGCAGATTGTGATTTATGGCGGCAAGAGTGATCCGCAGCACATTACCCAAAACCACTTGCTTACCCTGGCCTTGGAACATCGCTTTGAGGTCATTGTACTCAAGCGGATTCCCAAAGAAAAGTTCATTCACTCAAATATCCCCGAAGAGGTAGTCTTGGCCATTTTGTGTGACTTTGGAGAAGATCAACCTGAGGAGGTAGTCAAGCAAATTTTAGTGCATCTGCATAAAATTTGCCGGAGGTCAGTACGCCTCAAAAAGTATCAAAAACAATTGCTAATTTTATCACGTTTAAGAAAGATGGAAATCATTGTCAAATCTCAAGTAGAAGCCATGACCATTCATTACGACATCGAGACTGATGGCCTTTATTTACAAGGTATCGAAAAAGGTATTGAAGAAGGTATCGAGAAAGGTATCGAAGAAGGTGCCGCCCTCAAGGAATGTCAGGTCATCTTGGCCCAGTGGTCACTCCAAGAATTTTCCTTGGAGCGCATTGCCCTAATGTCGGGAGCTGCTTTGGAACGCGTAACCCAAGTCATTTTGGCTCAGTTGCAAGCCGAGGGCCTTAGCGAAGTTGAAGCGGAGCAAAGCCTCGAAGCTTACCAGGCCAAGTTCATTTAGTGGTTTCTGTACTGCCAT
>JAIXOO010000397.1 GCA_027486765.1 Saprospiraceae bacterium | reverse complement strand
CTTGGATTGAATGTATGCCACATTCTACCTGGATTCATCGCGACCAACATTGCCAGGAATGCAGTCGGAGTTACCGAAGAGGTACTCAAAAACAGCCGCAACGCCCAAGGAATGCAAGCTGATGTATTTGCCCAAAAAGCGCTCAAGGCCATCCATCAGCGGCAAAAAAACGTTTACATTGGTGGTGCCAAAGAGCAGCTGGCCATGCTGCTAAAACGCTTGGCACCCGGCCTTTTTGACCGTTTCATCAAAAATCAAAAAGTGACCTGAATGCTTGATGAGCGGTCTGGTTAGCGTCTGTTTGAAAGTTGAGGTAACTCCACTGGCCCAAGTCTTCTTTATTAAAAATCCCGAATCTTGACCTCAATCAAAATTCGGGATGACGAACGGTTGCTTTTAGACTTGATGAATTGGAGCTGTTTTGTGATCAAGCAGTTTCCTGTTCAAGACTAAAACACGGTGCTCGATTATTTCGGTAATACTACACTGTCAATGACATGTATTACACCGTTTGAACCGGTCAAGTCTGTCGCGGTAACGTATGCAACACCACCGTTTTCGTCAGTCAATTTTACCTTCTTTTTCTCCAAAGACGCGGTAAGTTTACCTCCACTTACCGTTGTAAGCACAACCTTACCTTTACCTTTTTTAATGGCAGCCAAAACAGCTTTGGCATTCAAATTGCCAGCCACCACGTGGTAAGTTAAAATTTGGGCAAGCTTAGCTTTATTAGCTGGCTCCAACAAAGAAGAAACGGTACCTGCGGGCAACTTGTCGAAAGCTGCATTGACCGGAGCGAATACCGTGAAAGGCCCTGGTCCACTCAGCGTCGTAACAAGATCAGCTGCTTTGAGGGCGGCTACCAAGGTAGTGTGGTCGGCAGAACCAACGGCAATTTCTACAATTGATTTGGTTTGGGCGAAGCTTGTAGTTGATACAAGTAGGGAAAAAATAAAAAAGAAATGTTTCATTTCGATATGGTTTGCCTGCCTAACAGAACGAATGGGTAAAGGTTTTAGAAAAGGGTGTACCGGTGGATCTTTCTGTTGAAAAGACAAAAAAGCGACATCTTTGAGCCGCTAACAATTGTTAAGCAATTTAGTTGAGTGGTCAATTTAGGGGCGGTTTACGTTCTAACTGGTCAGCATTTGCCTAATTTATTCGCATTCCATATGAATACTCCAATGTTTTCCTTCATTTTCTATTTTGCCTTTGGCGTATTGGGTGGCTCCACCCTTTTTGCTCAACCATTGGATCAGTACCGCTGGAAAAATCGAATTTTATTGGTTTTTGCTCCTGATCCCCAAGACCAGCACCTCATGGATCAACTGTCACTGCTCAATGCTAGCCGTGCTGGGTTAGTTGACCGGGACCTGAAGGTAATCGTGGTAAATCCAAAATCAAACACCAGTTTACCTACTGCCGACTCCAAGCATTTGTACCAAGTTTACAAAGTTGAAAAAGACACTTTCAGGGTCGTGCTCATCGGCAAAGATGGTACTGAAAAATTAAGAGCCAGTCAGCCTATTTCACCTATTGATCTTTTTCGCATCATCGATGCAATGCCCATGCGACAATCAGAGCAACCAAAGTAATAGGATAGCAAGATCAACCTAAATTATCCGGCAAGTGCTTGATGAACCGGTTGATGGTTTCCCGCTCAATTTCGGTGTTTTTGAAAAGATATGCAAGAAGGGAAACGTGGTTTGGCACCCGAGGTCAGGAGTCGTTTTCATAGCCTGGAACAAAAGCGGGAAGATCATACACTCTCTGATGCTGAATTGGCTGAGTTGGTTGCTCCTAGTGTGGTATAACTGTCTTGGAGTGATATTATTCGGTTTTACACACAATTAGTATTGAGTGTGAATTGGGATCAGCAATTTTACTGAACATAGAACGCTCCTCCACAAATTCACCTGGTTCAAAAAATACATTTAGGTTTGTATAGCAACATTTCTTCTCACTTTCATCAAATATGAAATATGTATAAATTCTATCCTCACCTTCCCCAAAACTTAAATCGTGGAATTCGTCCAGGTAAGAGTAATCATAATCAAAATGGTTGTTAAAACTCCTCAAGCAAGGCTTCAATTTATCTAAAAAGTTCTCTGAAAAATAAATCCCTTCATCAGTAATATACCAACATTGTTGGAGCGTATTCATATATTTATACAAAATAAAGTGTTTGTACACAAAAAAGAATTCATCTGCCGACAACTCGTCAATCGTCTTTTTTTGTAGGGCTGTAATTTGGGGAATCATATAACTTTGCGTAACCTCAAAAGAAGGCGGAAAAATTGGCTCTTCAATCTCAGGTATGATAAATCTATCATGGTACAATGTCCATTCAATTAAAGATTGCTCATCTTGGTTATTTGAAAAATCATCAACAGCTGATTTAAGGGTATCGACCATTTGAGCATATATAAAGTTATTTTTATCTTCATATGCTCTTCGATAATAGCTGGATTCCGTAAGGGCTTCTTTGCGAAGCTCAATAAAACCTATAAATCTTGTCCCATTTGAATCCATAGTTTCAAAATTAACAGTTAAAAATGGAAAACACTGTACCATAACCCCACAAACCCTCATAATCCAGCGCACCAAATCACACCCCTAGAACGTCCCTTCCCCACGCCATATTTTTTTAAAGAAAACCATATATTGCTCGCGCATCCGTGCAGCGCTCATCATGGTCCCGCACCCGATTCACCGAACAACATCAACATGAAAAAAATCAACCCACATCACCTATACCAACCCACCCGCCCAATTTTCATCATCCTGCTATTACTTTTCACCTCAGCCCAGCATTTAACCGCGCAGGCCAAAACCCCTTCCCAAGACACGACTTGTCCATCCTGGTCTTACCGGGAAGACATCGTACCCGAGTACTTCAAGCCAGGCTTCCAAACCGCCATTTTTGGCAACAATGTCAATGTACGGAAATCCCCCTCCCCAACGGGTGCGGTACTTGAGATGCTGCCCATTGGCCAAGCCGTAGAGGTTATCGCAGTTGACACCACGCGCCTTACCCTCAATGGCCGCACGGCGGGTTGGCATTTGGTGGCCTGGTCGAACGCCAAAAAGGAGCAAAAGCAAGGTTGGGTTTGGGGCGGATACCTGTCCTTGGCGGGAGGAGGCTGTTCAGGTCAGCTGAGCTTTCTGCTGGGCTGCACCGAGGTAAAAAAAAGCGAGCAGGGCTGGTGGAATCGGTATGTGCACGAAATAAAGGCCGTAAAAGACTTTCAGTTGGTGGACAAAATCCAATTGCCGGAGGTACGCCTTGGTGAAGCGCAGGGTTTTTATTTTGGCATCCAGTCATCAAGGGGATTACCCGAGGTGCAACATGTACTGCATTTCGACTGGTCGCAAGCTACGTGTGGAGGGCTGCAAGAGCGCATTTATGCGTTGTGGACCAAAGCCGGCCATTTTCAATTGCTCCCGCCCTTGAGATCAATGGGCGAAGCGGGTTTTTATGCACAAACCGAACAGTACATTTTTCCCGATGAAACAGAGGGTGTAAAATACAAATATCCCTTGATGTACCTCCTGGAAAAACCGGAAAACAAATCCGCTATCCTTTATATGAAAGAGGACAGCAATGGCGACGAAAACGGTGCTGGCGTTTCTATTTCAATCACCAAGCTCAAGTTTGTCAACAATGTTTGGAGAAAGTAAGGCTGCATCAACTAGCCTGCAATTGGCGTTGCACCCCGAGAATTCCCGAACGGTAGGTGCAAAATTGCTGATGCACTTGCTCAGAGGGATACATTGGAATTGATGAATACGTTTTCCTTTTTGGATTCTAAAGCCCGGCCGCAGAGGCGCTTCCGCTAAGCAGCTAACTTAATATTCCATCCTGCAGCAGCAGCACTCTATCAGCATAAGGTACGATCCTTTGGTCATGACTGGTCAGGATGATTGAACGTCCTTCCTTTTTGGCGAGTTCACTGAGCAGTAACACAATTTGCAGGCCCTGGTCAGTGGCCAAACTACCCGTTGGTTCATCCGCAATGAGGAGTTGGGCATTGTTGGCCAGTGCCCGGGCAATGGCAACCCTTTGTTTTTCGCCCTGGCTCATGGTACGGGGATAGGCATCGGCAAGATAGGCGATGCCGAATTGGTCGAGGAGCTCTTTGGCCCGGAGGTAAGCACTCTTCTTTGAAGTGTGGGTAAACTTCATGACCAGCAGTATATTCTCCAAAGCGGTGAGTGCATCAATCAGGTGAAAAGTCTGAAAGACAAAGCCCAGGCGGGATGCCCTAAGTTGTTGCAACTCCGCGAGCGTATACCCTTCTAACGCTTTGCCAAATAACCATACCTCTCCGCAGCTGGGAGCCTGCAAGCCAGCCAGGATGGTGAGGAAAGTAGATTTACCGCTACCACTTGGCCCTAACAACAATACCAGCTCGCCCGGGTAAAGCTCAAAGTTGATGTCTTTCAGGACCTGAGTCTCTCGATTGAAGCCCTGGAAGGTTTTGGAAACGCCAATCAGGCGGGATACGGGTTCGGTCGATGTAGTTTTCATTGAAAAACCTCCATTGGGTAAATGTGTTTAATCTTTGAGATGGGGTACAATGAGCTGATCAGGCCAATCAATGCTACGCCCATGACAATCCACAGTACATAATCTACAGATGTATGTACCGATACTTCGGGGACTATTTTTTCCACCAGTTTCATCAATGGAAAAAACAGCAGCAGCCCGATCAACAGACCACTAAAGGACAAGGCAAGAGATTGAATCACCACCATTCCGGATACAAAGCCACGAGGAGCTCCCAGCGCCTTCATCACCGCAAAATCTTTTCTGCGCTCTAGTACATTAATGGATAAAATAAGGCTGAGAATAGCCGTAAGTACCACCGTACCCAGCAACGCGATCACAAACAACAAGGGTAGAATGCCTGAATTCATTTCCTCCCGGTTGTTCTCCAAAAAAGTGACCCGATCAAACACTGCGATGTCCGGCACTTCACGTTCGATTGCACGTTTGACTTGTTTGACGGAGGCACCCGGCGCCAGTTTCACCTGGAGGCACGATACCACTCCTGCAAAACTAATGATCCTGAAGGCTCTGTTGAGGGTCACAAATGCGTACTGAATCACAAACACGTTCGTGCCGTCACTGAGGCCTACCACCTTTAGTGGATGCTTTTTTATTTGTACGGTATCGCCCAATTTGACCTTGTATTTTGCCGCAAATGAACGATCGAGCACAATTTCATCATCGGACCGAAGACGACGGCCTTGTACGATGGATGGTGGCCCTCCCAGACCCGTCCCGGTATCATAGCCGATGAGGTAAGCGGTTTGGGGTTTCTTCGAAACTTCGATGGAGCCCATGATCAATACCTGCGGTGAAACCACCGCAACACCAGGAATTGCTTCAATGTCACCGATCCGACTGGTCCGGATCATGGAAGTGCTGCGCAGGATATTGTTGGTATGTTTCTGGAGGACCCATAAATCTGCTGTGCTTGATCTTACATACGCCAAGGATCCATCGGCAACTCCTTTGTAGATCCCCAGCAAAAAATGAACCAATATCACACAAAGGGCAACGCCTGAGGCGGTAATGATGAAGCGAAATCTCTGATCCACTAAGGTTTTCAGGGCATACATGACCACATTTTTTAATGTGCTTGGAGGAAAAATTTCTTCCAGGTGGTCGGATGATCAGGGTATTCTCAATTTACGAAATTTTTAAATTAAAAAAGCTTATTTGTGGAATTATTTT
>JAIXOO010000121.1 GCA_027486765.1 Saprospiraceae bacterium | reverse complement strand
CATCCTGCGTTGGGCTGGCATTGATTCCGGTGGCCGCCGTAGCTACACCCACTGAAGTCAAAGCGATATTTTTGAGCAAATCTCTTCTTTTCATTGGATCAAATTTTATTGGCCTTCACCTGTTCAATAATGTATTCCGAAGTGCGCATCGAGGAAGCCAGGATCGTCCAGGTTACGTTTTTGTCACCTTGCGAAACGAAGGGTGCAGCATCCACCACAAAGAGGTTTTTGACATCGTGCGCTTGTTGCCATTCGTTGAGGGCCGACTTGTTGGGGTCTTTGCCCATCCGCACAGTGCCGATCTCGTGGATGATTTGTCCGGGTTTGGCCAGTCCGTAATCATTCTCCGGACCTGGTTTTCGACCTTGCGGAATACCTCCCATTTCAACGATGAGTTGTTCAAAGGTATCCTGCATGTGTTTGGCCTGCTTGATCTCGTGGTCCGACCATTTGTAGTGGAAACGCAGCACGGGAATGCCGTATTTGTCCACTTTGTCGGGGTCAATTTCACAGTAATTGCTTTCGAGCGGGATGGGTTCGCCGCGGCCAGCCATGTTGATGTAGGCACCAAAGAAGCGCCGGGCGTCTTCCTTGAGGCGGGAGCCGTAGCCACCTGCGGGTTTGGTCGAGCCATCGGCATAAGGATATTTGCCGTTGGAGCCTTGCATGCCCATACCAAAGCCATAACCAGGCATGTTCATGCCGCCGCCGTATTCGATGTGGTAACCGCGGGCAAAGTCCAGTTTATTGTTGTTGAGCCACCAGGGGGTATACACGTGCATACCGCCTACGCCGTCCTCGTTGTAACGTTTGCGGTCCATCAGGGCAGGAATGAAACCCGAGCGACTGGCCCCCGTGGAGTCGTTGAGGTATTTGCCGATCACGCCGCTGCTGTTCGCCAAACCCTGAGGGAAGCGTCCACTTTTGGAGTTGAGCAACAAACGCGCCGATTCACATGCTGAAGCAGCGAGTACCACCACTTTGGCCTTGACGCTGACTTCCTCCCGGGTGAGGGTATCTACGTAAGAAACACCCGTTGCCAAGCCCGTTTGGGCATCAGTGAGCACTTCGCGTACCATGGCCCCGTTGACCAGCGTAAGATTGCCCGTTTTTAGGGCTGGAATGACCAAAACGGAAGAAGAAGAAAAGTCGGCGTATACGGCGCAACCCCGGTTGCACTGGTGGCAATTGAAACAAACGCCACGTTCGTCGTTGATCTTTTGGGTGAGGATCGACAAGCGGGAAGGAAACACTGGGATCCCGATGTTTTTGCCCGCTTTTTTGATCATCAACTCATGCAAGCGTGGCTTGGGAGGCGGAAGGAAGATGCCATCGGGCTCGTTGGGAAAGTTTTCTACCGAGCCAAACACCCCGATCAATTTATCCACCCGATCGTAAAAGGGTTTGAGGTCGTCGTAGCCAATGGGCCAGTCGTCGCCAATGCCAGAGATGGAGCCACGGCGGAAATCGTCGGGTCCAAAACGTAGGGAAATTCGGCCCCAGTGGTTGGTACGTCCCCCCAACATGCGCGAGCGGAACCAGTGGAACTCGGTGCCCGCCACGGCGGTGTAGGGTTCCCCCTCAATTTGCCAGCCACCCCAGGCGGCGTCGAAATCGCCAAATGCACGGGTGCTGCCTGCACCACGGCGGGGCGACTCCCAGGGGTATTTGAGCTGGGTAATGTATTTGGGGTCAGCAGGGTCGTAATAACCACCTGCTTCCAAAAGGCATACCTTGGCGCCCGCCTTGGCGAGCATGTACGCGGCCATGCCACCTCCGGCACCGGAGCCAACGATGACGACGTCGTAGGTTTTGGGTTCTTCTTTGATCTGCATGTGTTATGGTTCTGGGGTTCCAGGGTTCCTAGGTTCCAAAGTTCCAAGGTTCGGCGTTCAACCAACCCTGGAACTTTGGAACCTTGGAACTCTGGAACCTTAGTGTTAATTAGCTGTAACAGGTACAATGCGGTTGATCATCCCAGGCTGCTCGGTAGCGATATAAATGTAGCCATCCGGGCTCATTTCAACGTTGCGCAAGCGGCCCATTTTTTGCAAAAGGATTTCTTCTTTCTGGAATTTGCCATCTTTGAGAACGACACGGCTCAGGTATTGGAAGCGCAGGGAACCCAGCAAAAGGTTCCCTTTCCAGGCAGGGTAACGATCACCTTTAACGAAGGTCATGCCGCTGGGGCCAATGGAGGGTGTCCATTGGTGGATGGGTTGCTCCATGCCCGCCTGGGCAGTTTTGGGGGTCATGATGGTGCCGTCGTAATTGATGCCGTAGGAGATGGTGGGCCAGCCGTAGTCGGCTCCTTTTTTGATCGGGTTGATTTCGTCGCCGCCGCGAGGGCCATGCTCCGTGGCCCAGATTTGGCCAGTAGCAGGATCCATACACAAACCTTGGGGGTTGCGATGGCCATAGGAATAGACGGAGGCAGTTTTGCCAGCTTGACCCACAAAGGGGTTGTCAGCAGGAATGGAACCATCGTCCTTGATGCGGTGGATTTTGCCGCCGCCTGCATCCAATTGCTGCGAGGTTTTGAAGTGGTTGCCCCGGTCGCCTACGCTGAAATACAGGTAGCCATCACGACCAAACTCCAAACGGCTGCCGTAGTGGTGGCGGGTGGTGAAATAGGGCTGGGCATCAAAAATCATTTTTTCATCCAGCAATTGATTTCCCTCCAAACGGGCGCGGGAAATGGCGGTGCTGGTCAATACCTTATCGCCCTCTTTTTTGCCGATGGAATAAGAAAGGTAGACCAGGTTATTTTGGGCAAATTGGGGGTGAAGTTCCACATCCAGCAAGCCGCCCTGGCCTTCAGCCACTACAGTTGGTACACCACTGATGGGCTGTAGGTCGCCAGCGGCGTTGCGGCGGTACATTTTGCCATTGCGGTCGGTGATGAGCATGTCGCCACCGGGCAAAAAGGCCATCCCCCAAGGAGAGTCGAGGCCCTCGGCTACTCGTTCGATTTGAAATTTCATGCCTTCCGAAGTGAAGGTTTCACCGGGGCGTGGATGGGTCACTTTGGTCACGTCAAACTTACCCATGTTGGCAAGGTTCTTCAGGATGTAGTCGGCCATGCCCTCAATTTCTTTTTTCTTGAGGGTTTTGCCAAAGGAAGGCATGCCATTGTCGGCCCAACCATTGGTGATGGTGGTGATGAGTTCGGCACGCGAGTTGCCGTGTTTCCAACGCCGATCCACAAAGGTTTGGGCAGATGCACCGTGGCAGGAAGAGCACAATTCATTAAAAATTTGCTCGGGACTGCGTTTTTGTTGGGTGATCTCGTCAGTTTGATTGGAATCAACATAGGCCAGGCCCAGGGCGAGGAGCACTAGTGTTGTAAAGGAGAAGTACTTGGTCATTGCGAATACTTTTGGGTGCAGCCACGAATATAAAGAATTGTGTTGGCCAAAAGGACTTTGGGCAAATAAAATTGTCGATGATCCACTTGGCGGCGAGGGAAATCCCCTACCTTTGCCCCGCAAAAACCAGCACCTTGCAAATTACCCTCTACTTCCGCCTCGCCCTTTTCCAGTTCCTTCAATTTTTCATTTGGGGCTCCTGGACGGTTACCACTGGAACTTATCTTTTACAAAGCCTGCACTTCAGCGGTCGGGAAGTAGGGCTGGTATATGGTACCACGGCCATTGCGGCGATGGTTTCCCCCTTTTGGGCGGGTCGGTTGGCCGATCGGCATTTTCGCCTGGAGCGCATTTTGGCTACCTTGCACTTTACAGGCGGCTTGCTCATGTTTGCCCTCAGCACAATGGATACCTTTGCTTTTTTCTACCCGGTCATGTTGTTGTACGCTATTTGCTACATGCCTACTTTTGCTTTGTCTACAGCCATGACCTTTCACAATATCCCTGAGCCGGCGCGTGATTATCCGCGCCTGCGGGTATGGGGTACATTGGGTTGGATCGCAACGGGCCTGTGTGTAGGCGGGCTAGATTTGGAAACCACCACGTTGCCCTTGCGCTTGTCGGCCACGGCCTCCATTTTTCAAAGTATTTATGTGTTGACTTTGCCAGCTACCCCGCCTCCGGGTAAAAAGGACAAACCCAGCCTGTTGGCTACTGGACGGCAGCTCATCCGGGATCGCAGTTTTATGGTCTTGCTGATTGCACTGACCCTGATTTGTATTCCCAATGCTTTTTATTACAGTTTTGTCAATGCCTATTTGAAAGACGAGGGTTTCAAAAACGCGGCGGCGATGATGTCAATTGGGCAGGCCACGGAGATTGGCTTTGTGTTGCTGTTGCCGTATGCGCGCCGCTACTTTGGGCTCAAGCCAGTGATTTTAATGGGGATTCTGGCCTGGGGCATTCGCTATTTGTTGTTGTCCTGGGGGGGAATAGACTTGCCGCTACTGGTGTGGATTGGCTTGGGTCTTCACGGCCTGGCCTGGTCATTTACGGCATTGGCTGGACAAATTTACATTGATGAAAAAGTTCCAGTATCTTTGCGGAGCACGGCGCAGGGTTTTATTGCACTGGTTATTTCGGGATTGGGGGCATTTATTGGCTCCTTGATTGCGGGTGAAGTGGTGGATTGGTATGCCTTGGGCAAGACGATAACTTGGTCGGCAGTTTGGTTGGTGCCGGGTGGCGTGGGCATATTTACGGCGGTGTTTTTTGCGTTGTTGTTTCGGAGTCCGAAGAGGGGATGATTTCACCACCTTAGAAACCTAAGGCACTTAAGGGGCACCTTAGCAATTTGTGCTATAGGCGTTTGCAATACGGACAGAGCATTAAAACATTTGCTTCTTACTCCTACAATATGGAAGAGGAATATTTAGAACAAACCATGGCCCTCGTAGCCCAAGATTTCGGGCTGACCCAAACGACTCCCCTCAGCGAGGCCGAGCTACTCGAAGCCATTGCCAATCGGGTAGCTGAGATGATCGAGGCCAACAAAGACCTTTTGCTGAGCTACATGTACCGCTTGGACATCGACGAAGGGAAAATTCATTTTGCCCTCAGCCCACTCGCCAATGAACCTGCTCATTTTGCCCTGGGTCGTTTGATTTTGAACCGCCAGAAACAACGCGCCATCACCAAACTGACTTACAAGCCCCCCAAGTTGGACGGATGGGAATTTTAAATTCTTGTTCTTCCGAACCTTTTCCCTGCCAAAAATTGTTTAAATTTGGCATTAGGCAGAAGGGCAAAATAAATGTTCATTTTTCTTGAGCCAAAGAATTAGATAAGACACTTGAAATGAAACGCTTACTTATCTAGTCCTTTGGCAAAATGAACAATTTATTTTTTATTGCCCTAGATTAGCTAAGCTTTAAAAAGACTCAATACTTATGGCTGATGTGATTCAGCTACTGCCCGACTCGATTGCCAACCAAATTGCTGCCGGCGAGGTGATTCAACGCCCCGCTTCGGTGGTCAAAGAGTTGATGGAAAACGCGGTAGATGCAGGCAGCAAAAACATCAAATTGATTGTAAAAGACGCCGGACGAACCCTGATTCAGGTCATCGACGATGGTTGTGGCATGTCGGAAACCGACGCCCGGATGTCCTTCGAACGGCATGCGACCTCCAAAATCCGCAGTGCCGACGATCTGTTTGCCATTCGCACCATGGGTTTTCGCGGGGAGGCCCTGGCTTCCATTGCTTCGGTCGCCCAAGTGGAGTTGCGCACCCGGCGCCACGCCAGCGAAATGGGCACTTTGCTCCAGGCCGAAGGCTCGCGGGTCAAATCGCAGGAGCCTTGTCAGACGGCAGCCGGGACCAGTTTTTCGGTCAAAAATCTCTTTTACAACGTACCTGCGCGCCGCAATTTTCTCAAAGCCAATACCGTAGAGTTCCGGCACATCCTGGATGAATTTGAACGGGTGGTTTTGGCCAATCCCGATATCTTTTTTTCCCTGCACCACAATGGCTCGGAGGTGTTTCATTTGCCGCCGGGCAACCTGCGGCAACGCATCACCGGGGTCTTCGGCAATTCCATCAACAACCGCCTGGTGCCCGTGAATGAAGACACCGACGTCATCCAGATCAAAGGATTTGTGGGCAAACCCGAATTCGCCAAAAAACTGCGCGGGGAACAGTACTTTTTTGTCAATAGCCGCTTCATCAAAAGCAGTTACTTGCACCACGCAGTGATGAGCGCTTATGAGGAAGTGTTGCCCAAAGAAATGTATCCCTTTTACCTGCTCTTTTTGGACATCGACCCTGCTCGCATCGACGTCAATGTGCATCCCACCAAACAGGAGATCAAATTTGAAGACGATCGCCTGGTGTACAATTACCTCAAAGTAGCGGTGCGGCATGGTTTGGGGCAATATGGGGTGATGCCCAGCCTCGATTTTGAACAGGAGTCCGGGCTTAAACTTCCCTACCTCACGGCCAAACAAGAACAGGATAAGCCCTTCGTCACCCCGGCACGCAACAGCGGTGCCTGGCAAAACGATGAGTCTAAAACCTTCTCAGCCGGGCGCGACAATGACCCCGCACAACGCCGTGAAGACAACAACCTGCGCAACTGGCAACTCCTGTACAAAGACCTAGGCGGTACGGATGAAGAGCCCGAAGCATCTGGAAACAGTGAAATTGAAGAGGAAAATATCCAGACGCTGACCATTGGAAGTGCCTGGGAATCGGAAGAAACCACGCTTGGGACGGGGAATGATGAGGCTTTTGCCAAACAGCACAAAGCCCCTTACCAGCTCCAAGGCACTTACATCATCAGCCAAATCAAATCTGGCTACATGCTCATCGACCAGCAGTCTGCGCACGAGCGGATTCTGTACGAGCAATACCTGGGCATGATGGAAACGCGACAAGGCTCTATCCAACAGCAACTTTTCCCCATTACTTTGAATTTTAGCCCCAACGATGCCACCCTGCTCAAAGACCTCTTGTCAGAAATACAGCCGCTGGGCTTTGATGTGCAGGAGTTTGGCGTCAATTCCTTTGTGGTCAACGGTCTGCCGGCTGAACTGGCCGGCAAACAAAGTGAACGGAGTATTCTGGAAAGTTTATTGGAACAACATAAAATTGGACTCGAACTCCAATTGAATACCCGCGAAAGCCTGGCTCGTTCGATGGCGCGCAGCGCTGCCATCAAACGGGGACAACTGCTCAACGATACAGAAATGCAAGCCTTGATCGATCAGTTGTTCGCTTGTGCCATGCCTTTTCGCAGTCCTTTTGGCAAAAAATGCTTCGTAACCTACGAGTTAGAAGATTTACAAAAACAATTTGAATAATCGTACATCATGATGCGTATTACCGATGTGGTTAAACATTTGTTGATCATCAACGTTTTAGTATTCTTTGTTACCTTGTTGACTTGGGGTGATCCAGCACCGGAACTGATGGGAACCTTGTTGAGTGGATCCGGGGAATTTGCAGATTGGGAGCGGTACCGCTTTGCGCTGTTTTTTCCTACTTCACCCTATTTTCAACCCTATCAACTGGTCAGCCACATGTTTATGCACGCCGACATTCGGCATTTGTTGATGAATATGCTGGGCTTGTATATGTTTGGAAGTGCCTTGGAAATGTTCTGGGGGGCACGTCGGTTTTTGTTCTATTATCTATTCGCGGGATTAGGCGGCATGATATTGTACTTGTTGGTCAAATACCTGGAGATTAGCTCGGGCACTGCAGAGGAGCAAGTGATGAAATATTACCTCCAAAACGTGCCAATGCTGGGGGCCTCTGGGGCTATTTTTGGCTTGATGGTGGGGTATGGTGTGCTATTTCCCGACAATGTGATCAGTTTACTTTTCCCCCCTATTTCGCTTAAAGCCAAGTATTTTGTGTTGATTTTTGCCGGATTGGAACTGGTCTTTGGCCTGGGAATTGTAAATTTGAGCAGCGGAGTAGCACATTTTGCCCACTTAGGTGGTGCGCTATTTGGCTTTTTATTGATTCTTTATTGGCAAAAATTTGGAACTCGGCTGTAAAACTCATTTATAGGGACCAATGCCCTTTCAAATGAAGATAAAACGTTTTATTTTTGGACTGAAATATAAGCACGATACATCATGTTAAGGTCGATCTGGGAGGATTTAAAACGGGAGTTCAACTACGGGAATGCAGTAACACGCATCATTCTGATCAACGTTGCTGTGTTTGTAGGCATCAACTTGGTCAACATCGGATTGTACCTTTTCAATGGATGGAAATCGGACAATACGACCTTTAGCAAATTTTTGGACTACCTCTGCATGTCTTCAGATTGGTGGTTCGTACTGACCCACCCTTGGGTGATCATCACCAACATGTTCAGCCATTTTTCCTTCGGGCATATTTTGTGGAACATGCTTTTTTACCACATGTGCGGCCGAATTGTAGGTGACTTGCTTGGCAACAAACGGGTTTTGCCCATCTACCTCATGGGTGGATTGGCAGGTGCTTTAGGCTTTTTTATTTTTGAAAATGTACTCAATCCCCAATTGTTGGGCGCAGAACCCGCCACCGCACTGGGCGCTTCGGCAGCCGTAATGGCGACCATTGTTATTTCAGGGGTGATTGCGCCCGATTATGTGGTGCGTTTGTTGCTGATCGGTGATGTAAAACTCAAGTTCATCGTGGTGACCTTGATTTTTCTGGATCTGGCCTTCATCGCCATGGGTGACAGCAATTCGGGAGGCCTTTTTGCCCACCTCGGCGGGGATACTTTTGGCTTTGTATACGCCTGGCAATTGCGCAAGGGCAACGATTTTACATTTCCCTTCATGCGTTTTTTCGACTGGTGGGATGCTACCTGGTCGCGCTGGAGAAATGGTACCCCGCCACCACGAGGCCCAAAAGTGGCCTACAAAAACCCAAAAGTACGGGAAAAAACCACTGCTGGCGGCAGTCGGCAAGACTCGGGCAAACGCAGCAGCGGTTCCACTCCACGCTATGATAACATGAGCCATCAGGAACAATTGGACGCCATACTCGACAAAATCAAGCAGTCTGGATACGAGAGTTTGAGCACCGAGGAGAAAGAATTTTTGTTCAAAGCCAGTAAAAAATAACCAAAAATCGTTCCTTGTTTGGAAAAACCAATCGTATCGTGCAAAAACTAATTCGTTGGACCAATGTGCTGATTGTTGTGTTCACCTTGATGACTTACCTCGCCCCTTACGTCAGCCCACAACGCTTTTGGCCTTTCGCATTTATTGGTCTGGTTTATCCTACTTTATTGGTCATCAATTTGTTTTTTATTCTCTATTGGACTGTTCAGCGCCGCTGGCAAGCCCTGATGTCGCTGGGGGTCATTTTGGTAGGCTGGAACCACTTCGCGGGTCTAATTGGTTTTCATCCGGGTAGTGCAAGTCCTGAAGGCGCAGCCTTGCTCAAAACCATGACCTTCAATGTATACGGCTTCACCAATTTTCACAAAAAAGGCACCCCGGCCAACCCAGAAGAACTACAAGCACTAATCTACCAATACCAACCCGACGTCTTGTGCTTACAGGAGTTTGTGAATCACGCCAAGACTGGTTCTACTTACGTGGACGCGATTCGCCTGCACAATGGACTGGAACATGCCGTTTGGAAAAAAACCGAAGAGCTGGCCATTTTTTCGCGCTACCCCATTTTGCGCTCGGAGGTACGTTTTTTTGGCAGTACCAATGGCTATCGTTATGCGGACTTACAGATCGGTGAACGTGTCGTGCGGGTTTACAATGTACATTTGCAATCCAATTCAATCACGGGTTTGACCGATAAGGTGACCAGTTCACCGGATTTAAGGGAAAAAGAAAACTGGAATCGGGTTAGAAGCATCCTCGGTAGATTCAAACGGGCTGCGCAGGAGCGAGCCAGCCAGGTAGAAGAATTGTTGGCCCACTTGAGCAATAGTCCTTACCCTGTGGTCGTCTGCGGTGATTTTAATGACATCCCCCAATCGTATACCCATCACCGGATGTGCAACAACCTGAAGGATGCTTTTTTGGCGGCTGGTTCGGGTTTGGGCATCACTTACGCAGGGCGTATTCCTGGGTTGCGCATCGACTATACTTTTACCGACCCAAAATTCACTCCGCTGTATTGTCAGCGGGGGAAGGTCAGTTTTTCCGACCATCGGCCCGTGATTACAGTAATTCAATTGTAAGTAGTTGGGCAAAATGAGCACTCATTTTTTTATCTCTACTAAGGTTCTCGCATTTATACCCTATCCAAATCTCAAAAATCGCGAAAAAGCAACCATTTTTAAGCTGATCGACTTCTCTTTGCTGTAAGTCAGACACATTTTTATATTTTTGCGGCTGCAAAATACAGTCCAATGAACAGTGCATTAAAAATTTACAACAGTCTCAGTAAAGAAAAAGAAGTATTCCAACCCATTCTCCCTGGCCGGGTTGGCATGTACGTATGTGGTCCCACCGTTTACAGCAATGTTCATTTGGGCAACTGTCGCACTTTTGTAAGCTTCGACATCATCTACCGCTACTTGCAATTCCTGGGTTACAAGGTGCGCTACGTGCGCAACGTGACCGATGTTGGCCACCTGGAAGGTGATGTAGATACGGGTGGAGAAGACAAACTGGGCAAACGCGCCCGCCTGGAGCAACTGGAGCCGATGGAAATCGCGCACAAGTACACCGTGGGTTTTCACGATATGATGCGCATTTTTAACGTACTTCCGCCCAGCCTTGAGCCGCGAGCCACCGGGCACATTCCCGAGCAGATCGAAATGGTTCAACAAATCCTCGAGAATGGCTACGCTTACGAAGCCAATGGGTCGGTGTATTTTGATACCTTGAAATTTGCCGAAAAAAGTGGCATCTACGGAGCCTTGTCGGGCCGGAAAATTGAGGACCTCATCTCGGAATCACGCGATAACCTCAAAAAGCAGGACGAAAAACGCAACTCCGCCGATTTTGCCATCTGGATCAAAGCCGATCCCGAGCACCTGATGCGCTGGAACTCGCCCTGGTCAGTGGGTTTCCCAGGCTGGCACCTGGAATGCTCGGCAATGAGTACCAAATACCTGGGCAAAACCTTCGACATTCACGGTGGGGGCAACGACCTCAAGTTTCCACACCACGAAAATGAGGTGGCGCAAAACTACGGCGCTTGTGGTTGCACCCCGGCCAAAACCTGGATGCACTGCAACATGCTTTTGCTGAATGGCAAAAAAATGTCCAAGTCGGATGGCAACTCTATCATGCCGGAAGAGTTGTTTACGGGCAATAGCCCGCACATCACAAAAGGGTACAGCCCGATGGCGGTGCGTTTCTTCATGTTGCAAACGCATTACCGCAGCACCTTGGACTTGACCGACGAAGCGTTGCAAGCCGCTGAAAAAGGTTACCGCCGCCTGATGGAAGCATATGCGACACTCCAAGCACTCCCCTTCAGTGGAGGTGCTACAGGCGCACAAGACCAGGAAGTGAGGGAGTGGATCAGCTCCGTACATGAGGAGATGGACGACGACTTCAACACGCCCAAAGCACTGGCGCGTTTGTTTGAGATCGTGAGCCGGGTCAATAGCTGGAAAGGTGGCCAAGTGAGCATGGAAGGCTTGAGCGAAGCGACTTTCAATGAATTAAAAACGACTTTCCATACCTTCTTGTTTGACATCTTTGGCTTGCAGGATGAAGTTGCCGCTGGAAGCGACGATAGTTTCAAAACCATCGATGGTCTGATGCACCTGATCATCGACATGCGTGCGGATGTACGTGCGCGTAAAGATTGGTCTGCGGCAGATAAAATTCGCGATACCCTGAAAGCGGTGGGTATTGTGCTGAAAGATGGGAAAGAGGGGACTGAGTGGGGGAAGGAGTGAAAAGTGAAAAGTGAAAAGTGAAAAGCATGGGGGGAATGGGATTTCATAGGCTGTACAACCGAACTGGATAGCTGAGAGGATAGAGCTCCCCTTAATCCTCAGTTTTCGTTATCTTTGTGTACAAACCAATGAAACATGGCTCGCAAGAGACTCCCCATCGGCTTACAGGATTTTCGCTCAATCATTGAAGGGGACTATAAGTACATCGATAAAACCCGCTATATCCACAAGATGGTTACGAGCGGCAAATATTTTTTCCTCTCTCGCCCCCGGCGTTTTGGGAAGTCGATTACCATTGCCACATTGCAAGAGCTGTACCTGGGGAGCAAAGAATTGTTTAAGGGTTTATGGATTGAAGACAAATGGGATTGGGAGAAAAAACACCCCGTGCTGAGGATTTCCTTTACCTCGATAGGGTATGAAAGTTTGGGTTTAGCCGTTGCACTGGAACAGGAACTGCGTACCCTCGCCCGAAAAAGCGAAATCAGCCTAAACAATGTAGGCGTAGGGCCAATGTTTAAGGAAATCATTGAAACCCTGGCTAAGCAAGGAAAAGTAGTCGTATTGATCGACGAGTACGATGCTCCCATCATCAATTTTCTGGGCAGAGACCTGGAAAAAGCCATTCAGAATCGCAACCTCCTCCGCGAGTTCTACACCGTACTCAAAGACCTGGATGCATACATTGAGTTGGTGTTTTTGACGGGTGTCAGCAAATTCTCCAAAGTGGGCATTTTCTCTGGGCTCAACAACCTGCGTGACCTGACCATGGATGCTCAATACGCCACCATGCTGGGCTATACGCAGGAGGAGTTGGAAAGTAATTTTGTGGAAGAAATTGAATTGGCAGCGGAAAAATTAAAATTATCCAGAGCTGAACTGCTGGAGCAAATGCGGGTGTGGTACAATGGGTACCTCTTTCATTCCGATGCAGATAGGGTGTACAATCCCGTATCGAGTAATCTGTTTTTTGAGCAACAAGAATTTCAGAATTTTTGGTTTGCCACTGGCACGCCCTCCTTTTTGGTCAATATACTCAAGGCTGAGGGTGTTTTTGATTTGCATTTTCCGGCTACCAGCCTCGCAGGTTTTGAAAGCTTTGAGCTGGATCAAATCAAGCCCATTGCGCTGCTGTTTCAAACGGGCTACCTCACCATCCAAAGCAAAGACGAAGATGGCCTGGTCAGCCTGGATTATCCCAACAAGGAAGTACGCGACTCCATGCTCGAAGTACTCATTGAGCGCTTCGTGGGGGTAGATACGGAACTATCGGCAGCGCTGATCATCAAAATGCGCAATGCTTTTCGGGCCAATGACCTGGAGCGGGTGATCCAGATTTTGCAGGAAGTGTTCAAAAAACTGCCTTTTTTCCTGCACGAACGCTACCCCGAAAAGTTTTTTCACGCAGCCATTCATTTGTTGTTTTCCTACCTGGGAGTACGCATTCACAGCGAGGTATGTACCAGCGACGGGCGCATCGACAGCCTAGTGGAGACCGATACCCACATCTATATCCTAGAGTACAAACTGAATAAAAGTGCCAAAGCTGCGCTGGAGCAGATCAAACAAAAACGCTACTACGAGGCCTACTGGAATGTGGGCAAGCCGGTGGTGGGTGTGGGCGTTAATTTTTCGAGCAAAACCAAAAACATCAAGGATTGGGTGGCGGAGGTGTTGGTGGGGTGATTGCTATCGTCAATGAACTACCGTAACTCAAATTGCACAACGGAATTCTATGAAGCTCACCTCATTTGTATTATTTATGGTTCTATTTTCCGTTGAAGGATTTTCCCAATCGTTTGAAGGCAAACTAACCTATATCACGATGTCTGAAGACAAAATTGACACCGTTTTAATTGCGGTAAGATCGGATTCCTTTCGCATCCAATACCCCGACAGAACCAATGCATCGCTCTTCATCTATTTCGTTGGCCAAAATACTTACGCTTACTACAGCAAAAGAGACGATGCGTTTGTATTCAACAGCTTATCCGAAAAAATTAGTAGTAGTCAAGTTTTTACTTATAAAATTGATTCTATGGGCGACACCTTAAAACTTGATTATCTGGCTCAAGCTCCTGGCCCATCGGATGAGATTACAGAATTGGGTGCAACGGTGTATTTAGACAAACAACTCGCGATCGATGATCTTAAAAATACACTACTTAATTATCACCTCTTTAACGGCAGCGGCTATGTGGCCAAAGAAGGTTACAATTGGTTTAAATATAGATATACGAACAAGAAATTCCATTTCAAACTGATCCATGTGGATCATACAAAGCCGGATATTGAGCTGTTTCGCACAGAGGGTAAGAAACAAAAGTAGACTCATTATCCTTTTTGACTCAAAAGGATTGTACCGAGAAAATCATGTTGAGCAAATTCAAAATCTCAAATGGCGCAGTTTGCATCAAGAATAAGCCCTAACCAACGAAATAACCTCAGCATCCCTCCGCAGCTCCGGCATCATATCAAACAACAGCTCGTGGCTAGCATATTCATCCTCCAGCACCTCACTAAGCTGGAGTAGTGCCTCTTGGCGATCGCCCATGCGGAACAAACACGCAATGCGGCAGTAAATCAGTTCAGGACTAACCGTACTTTCTTCCGCAAGGTCCAGAATTTCCAGCGCACCATCTTCCTGACCAGTCAGCATCAAAAACAAAGCGTATTGTAGCCAGTATTCGGCAGCTTCAGGTGCGATGTCAGTAGCCAGGCAGTAGTGGGTTTCGGCCAATTCCAGCTCATCGAGTTGCGCGTAGGCTTGAGCCAGGCTGGCGTGGTATTCTTCCCGGTTGTCGTCAATTTCGATGGCCTTTTTGCAATAGTGTGCCGCCAATTCCCATTGCTGTTCGGCAATTGCGATTTCCCCCAGGTGATAAAAAACCTCATCGTGGTGATTTTCTAGCTCCAGGGCTTTTTTCAAAAAGGATTTGGCTGCTTGTGGATGGCCCATGTGCAATTGGCACTGGCCCATGCGCAACAGCAAATCAGCATCGGCTCCGAAATTGTCCTGAATTTCTTCACAAATATCGAAGGTCAAGGGGTAACGCTGTAGTTCAAAAGCCAGATCAGCCCTTTCGCGGTAAGCGAGTTCGTAGGTATCGTCGGCCAGATAGGCGAACTCGAGTGCTTCGAGTGCATCCTCGTAGTTGCCCAGGTACGAGTGGCAGAGCCCCAGGTTGTACCAAGCTACACAGGAATAAGGATTCTCATCGATGATTTGCTCGTGCAGGGTCACACATTCCTCGTAGTTGCGGATGTGTTGTACGGCATTCATGATTTTTTCGAGGCCATGCCGCATTTCGGAGTCGTGGATGACCGCCGCTTTCAGCGCCAGGTACATGGCTTCGTATTCCTGCTGGTTTTCGTAAATCAAAGCCCGCACAAAGTGCGATTCGGCCAAGGTGTTGGGATCGAGCTCATCAGGCAGATACCCCAATTGCTCATGGGCAGCCTGATGGTCACCCAGGTAAGTGAGTGCTTGTGCCCGCAGCAATAGTATCTCAGGTTCGTTGGGAGCCAAAATTTCTGCTTGGGTCAGCACGTCTAATGCCAGGTATTCCTGATTGGCTTGAATGAGGATTTCTGCTTTGCGCAGCAAAAACTCTACGGTATAGCTATGGCTGTCAATGGCACGTTCGGCGACTTCCATTGCGCGATCAAAAATCTCTTCGCTGAGGTAGTGATCAATCAAATGTCGGTAAGCATCTTGCTCAAGAAAAAGGGTCTCTCCTTGTTCCAACATGGCTTCGTACTCGGTAACTAAATCGATCAGTGCCTGATTGCTCATAAGGTACAGTTGTAGTCTTTTGGCGCTTGTCTAAGCGTATTGTTGCTAAAGGTAACGAAAAGAGATTGAGATCTCCGAACTTTAGCCCGAGTAAGTGAAACCCATTAATGGAACGGTAGCTGTTTTTGAGGGAACGGTAAAATTTGTCTAAGTCTTTGTCCTTTAATAGTTTATTGTTTTGAATTATTTATGTTTTGACATATACGAACAAAAAAAATGCCAAAGGCTAAACTTATTAGAGAATTTGTGTATTGATTTTTGGTGAATGGTTAGGAGATTTCGGAATGGGGATTTCGGATTTCGGTGGAGTTCTACTTCCAGAATTTGAGTCGAACCTAAAAATACGTTTTCAGGCATGGAATCCTAAGCACTGGTTTTCAGAATACTCAAATTTGAAAGTCCCGCGAAATCCGAAATCCGAAATCCGAAATTATTTTCTCCCTCTTGCCTCTTGAACCCGCCGCAACAATTCCTTATTGAACTCTTGTTCACTGCGTTGCAAAAGAGCAATCTTGCGGACGGCCATAAAACCCTTCATGCGTTGAAAATAGTCGCGTTTGAGTTTGATGAGTTCTTCTTCCATTTCAAAACGATCCAACATAGCTCGTTCTACCTCCTGATCGCTCAGCGTATTGATGTCCTGATCGGGGCGGTATTTTTGGCGAATCCTTTTTTGTTCGGCTTCGTATTGGTTGTACACTGGCCAAAACTTCTCCGATTCTTCGGGAGTGAGTTTGAGTTTATCCGTAATGAACGCCACTTTTAGGGCGCGAATACGGTCTTGAGCCTGGGCCAGTTGGGGCAGAGCCAGCAGAAAAGCCCCACACAAAACTGACGCTACGATCCATTTTTTCATATTGCGGTGATCTTTTTCCGGGTTAGAGTAATTCCTTGAGGGTTTCAGCATCCATTTCCTGAATGGTCTCATTCAGGTATTGATCCAACTCCTCGGGCGTTAAATCTTCAAAATTGGGCTGGTCCTCCTGATTGGAAGCGAATTCCAGTAGGGTTTCGGTATCAAATTCGTGGAAATTTGCTTGAATATAGGCATCCAGGGATTCAGGATCCAGTTTGGCCAATTCCGCACTTAGTTCAGATCCTGCCACTGGCTGACTTTGATACAACCAGACGGCCCCTAAGGTGACGAGCAGGGCAATGGTCGCCAAACCAAGTGCCCAACGGGGCTGGAACAAAAACTGGAGGGGTTCTAAAAGCCGATCCAGCCAGCCAATATTTTTGCTGGGCGAGGGTTGTGAACCCGCCTGAACCTTATCCAGCACTTCTTTTTGCATGCGCTGAAAATAGTCCTTTGGCAGGCGAAAACCGTCTCCTTGCTCTTTCAGCTTGAGCAAATGTGGCGACAGTTCCTCCAATTCTTTACGGATATCCTCATCAGGGCGTTTCATTCTTTGTTGTTTTGGCTAGACTTTATGAAGTCTATTGAGCTTGAAAAATTTATGCAGCAAAAAACTGTTCTACTTTTTTGACGGCGTGGTGAAAAGATGCCTTGAGTGCGCCCACCGAAGTGTTGAGCAATTTCGACATTTCTTCATAGCCCATCTCCTCGTAATACCGCAAATTGAATACTTCCTTTTGGCGGTCTGGCAAGGTTTCCAGGGCTTGTTTCAGCCGAATCTGCGCCTCATCGCCATCGAAAAACGAGTCGGCCTGCAAACGATTGGCCAGGTTGATGTTGGCATCATCGATCGAGGTCGAGCTTCTCCGCTTGCGCTGGTTGAGGAAGGTGATGGCCTCATTGGTCACAATGCGGTACAACCAGGTGTAGAGACCCGATTTTCCTTCAAATTGCCCGATGTTGCGAAACACCTTCACCAGAGCATTTTGTAAGACATCGTTGGCATCGTCGTGGTCGTTCAACAGGCGCCTCACTTGCCAATATAGCCGCTCTTGATGGGTTTCCATCAGTAGCCGAAACCCACGCTCCAGGGTTTTAGGGTTTCGCATGAGTCCCAGGATTTCGTCGTCACTGGTTTTGGCCTGCGGCATCAGATTTTGTTGGTTTGAAAGATTTGACTTGGATTTGTGGCTATGGTTTAAACGGAGGCTGAATTTTTATCCTTATTTTACACTCAAACAGCTTCATAAAGGTAAAAAACTTGGAATGTATGATGCGGGTAGAACAGCAAAAACAATTCACCCTGGAATTTTTAAAGGCTTATCACCCTGCAAATGAGGTTGAGCGGGCCCATGTACAAGAGGTGGTGGACTTCATTCAAAGCCAGGATAACCCTTTTTATCCCCAACTCCCCGCTGGCCACATTACGGTTTCTGCCATCTTAATGGATCAAAAACAGCAGAACATCCTTTTTCATTACCATCAAAAACTGGATCGGTGGTTGCAGTTTGGAGGTCATGTGGAGCCAGATCAGGACTTCAATACCTTGCAGGCGGCTATTAGGGAGCTGATGGAGGAGACGGGTTTGAGCGTAACCGCATTCAGTGTTTTTGGTGAAGGGGAACCAATTGATGTAGATGTGCACCAGATTCCGGCACGGGCTGATTTTCCTGCGCACCCACACCATGACCTGCGCTACTTGTTTAAAATGATTTTACCCGCTAAATTTGATGAAAAATCCTTTCGCTGGATCCCAATCGAAGAGCTGTTAGCCTGGGAAGATGCCTCGATTCAGCGTTTTGCACAGAAAGTTTTTGAGCTGGTTCAAGCAAAATGATCCAGCATTCAACAGCAGGCTAAGGAACTTTATCCTATTTTTGATCGTTTTTCAGGTATTACCTAGCTAGTGAATCATATAAAATGAACACCCAAGTACAAACGCGGCTCAGCAAAAAACTATCGCTGTTGCTGCGGCACCAACCCGAACTTTATGGCCTGCACCTCGATGAACAAGGCTGGTGCAGCATCGCCGAACTATTGGATGCCTTCGCCAAAAAAGGCCAAGACCTTTCCATTGAAGCCCTACTCGAAGTAGTCCAAGAAAACGATAAACAACGTTTTGCGTTTAGCCCCGATGGCCTGAAAATTCGGGCTAGCCAAGGCCATTCCATCGAGGTTGAACTGGGCTATAGCCCGCAAGTGCCACCAGACATTTTGTACCATGGTACCGCTGACCGCTTTTTGCCTTCCATCCTCAATGTGGGTATTATCAAAGGGAAGCGTCACCAGGTGCACCTGTCCTTAGATCCTGAAACCGCTGAAAAAGTGGGCGAACGGCATGGCCGGGTCGTTGTGCTGAAAGTATTTGCTGGCAAAATGCACGCCATCGGCCATACTTTTTATCAATCAGATAATGGAGTTTGGTTGGTGGATGAGGTGCCGGTGGGGTACTTTGAGGTGTTGGATTGAACTATTTTTTAACCACCTAAGAAACTATAGGCACCTAAGAAACACTTTAGCTAAGGTGCTTCTTAGGTGCCTATAGTTTCTTAGGTGGTTAAAAAAACATGTGTTAACTCACAACAGCTTATGCAAAAAACCATTCACCACTGCGTACTCCGTCTTTCCATCCTTTTGCAATAAAATGGAACCACTCGAACCCAGGTTGATCAAGCCTGAAGTTCCAGGACTAGCCGGATTGCTCTTGGGGCGAACCAACAAAACGGGTAACTTGCTCAACTCCAAACTCTCCGGCCAGCTGCTCACTTGCACATCCGTAAAACCCTCTCGAAGCAAGGCCATGTGATCCAGTTTTTGCGCCTCTTGCCAGCTAATTACCCCAGGCCGGATATTGCCAGGAACGGCTTGGTAACCCTCCAGTTCAATTTCATCATACCCAAAAGTGTTCTGCAAATCACCCATTTCGGATATGTTCGAGCGGTAAAAAAACTTGCGGCTGTTGTCGCAATTCACTTCTTCGCGACGGAAAGCCAAGTCTACTTTGTAGGTTTTGTCGGTACGGGTGACTTGTATTTTGCGCACGATCAAGTCCTGCATGCCACTGGGCTGATTTTCGGGCAAACCTTCGTAAGCACTGTAATCCCATTCCTTGTGCCGTCCGTTGGCAATGGCCTCCAGTGCAGTCAAGAAGATGGAAAAATTGAGGCGACGGAGCATTTGGTTTTCGGGGTCGCCTTGCAAACCTCCGCTTTCGATCAGGATGGTACGGGTGCCCCATTTTTGGATGTTGTCTCCAAAGGCGCGCGGTTCAAAAGCATCGTCATAGCGGCCAACCTG
>JAIXOO010000315.1 GCA_027486765.1 Saprospiraceae bacterium | reverse complement strand
ATTACGGATACGCCGTAGGCATTGCCATGGAGCACAGCTACGAGTAGTAAAACGAGTTCTTCAAATTCGCCGAGGTGGATGCGGTGCATGGTGATTTGTTTTGCAAAAGTAAAAGTAATGTATATGTTTCAGATTTGCAAATGAAATGAGGGGAGTGATGAATGATAAATGATGAGTGATGAATTGGGGGTATGTAGGGGCACCCCTCGCGGGTGCCCAAAATCCGGAAACAAATGAGCAGCGATGAATAGGGCAGAGGAGAAAAGTTGGAAAATTTGAAAATAAATTGATAATTTGCGAGAAATTCACAAATACCTGAGTTATGCTGGTAGAATTTAGTGTGGGGAACTTTTGGTCGTTTAAAGAGGTCCAGACCTTGCAGATGCGGGCGGCGAAGATTTCTTCTAAGTACCCTAAGTTGGATGAGGACAATGTGGTAGTTGTAGACGAGCAATTGAGTTTGTTGAAGAGTAAGGCTGTGTTTGGGGCGAATGGGAGTGGGAAGAGTAATTTGGTGCGGGCTTTTCATTCAATGCGAATGATTATTGAGGAGAGTGTGAAAGATATGAAAATATTAGAGGCAAGCATTTTTCCCTTTCGACTTAGTAGTGAAACCGAAAAACAGCCTACATTTTTTCAGATTGTATTCGTTTTTGAAGAAACATTGTTTAGATATGGATTTGAAGCCAACAGTAAAGCAATTGTCTCAGAATGGTTATTTGGAAAAGCCCTTAATGCAAAAAAAGGTTCACGAGAGCGTTTTTACTTTACCCGAGAAGGTAACAATTTAGAAGTAAATGAATCTTTATTAAAGGAAGCGAAGGAAAAGCATTTGACAGCGTCTGGAACCGATGCGCCGCCTTTATTCAGAGAAAATACGCTATATCTTGCCTTATTAGCGACTTATAATGTCAGTTTGATTTTGAACGTATATAATTATCTACTGATTAAAATTGCTCCCATTTTCAGTGAGTCAGATCCTATAAGGCTAACTAATTTAATGCAAAGCCCTAAATTTCGGATCAAGGCAACAGAATTACTTAATGCAATCGATCCAACTATAAAGGAGATCAAAATAGAGCATGGCATTATTTGGACTATTCGACATATTGAAGAAGAAAATGAAACTAAACCTGTTCCATTTATATTGGCCGCCCAAGAAGCTGAAGGAACTAAAAAAATTTTTGGACTTAGTCCATATATTCTTGCAGCCCTTGAATTCGGTGGCACGTTAATTATCGACGAATTCGATGCCAAAATGCACCCCCAACTCACCCGCAAAATCGTTGAGCTTTTCCACTCTCCATCCACAAATCTAAACAACGCCCAACTCGTTTTTATTACCCATGATTCAAATCTTTTAGATCCTCATCTGCTGCGCAGAGATCAAATCTGTTTCGTGCAAAAAGACAAAAATGGAGCTACAGAATTGTACTCTTTAGTAGAATTCAAAGGTGTTCGCAATGACGCTTCTTTTGAAAAAGACTACTTGCAAGGTAAATATAGAGCCGTTCCGACAAACCTGAATCAATTAGAAGCCTTGTTCGAAAATCACTAAGATGAAGCCAGTTAAAAAGACCGATCAAGAAAAGCCTTGGAATAAAAGACCATCGGGTAAAAAAGCTTACCAAGAGCACTCGCGAGAGCAGGCAAAGGTTTTTTTGATCATCTGTGAAGGAGAAAATACAGAACCTTCTTACTTTAAATCATTTCCGCTAGGCAATGCCACAGTAGATTGCTATGGTTTAGGCCGTTCAAAAACAGCCTTAGTGAACTACGTCTTGGAACATGTAATCCACGATGACTCCAATATGGGTAAAGAAATATGGGTTGTATTTGATTTTGACATCAAAACAGATCAACTAGAACAGCAAAAAGAAGATTACAATCGGGCCATCAAATTGGCTAAAAACAACAACATCAAGGTTGCTTATTCTAATGATGCTTTTGAGCTGTGGTTTTTACTTCATTACCAGCATTTAGATGCCCAATGGACGCGACATGAATACTATCAAAAGCTGAGCGAATATTGGAACTGCAACTATGAAAAGGAAGCTAAACACCACAGGTTCTGCCGGAAAATTTATCAGAAATTACTGGATGACCCACAATCCAGTCAAGATAAAGCGCTCAACCGTGCGGCAAAGTTATGGGAAACTCAAAATGAGGCAACTTATGCAGAGCAAAACCCTTGTACAACAGTTTACCAGTTGGTCACGGAATTGAACGAGTACCTCTAAATTAGTGTCTACAGTTGTCAATAAGCTTTAAATCGGACTTAGTTGGATAGATCGAATACTTGTATAAACCTCTTTGATAAACTCCGTGCGATCCCTCTGGTTGTTTTCATAAATCAACAACATCAGCGTTTTATTAAAAAATGTGCCTACATAAATCTGTTCTACGGGAATTTGACTGTGTAGATTTCTACTGATGAAATGGAGAAATAAATAGGGTTGATTATTGATCTGGATAATTTTTTTAGCCTTCCATTTTACTGGTTCATTTCTCCACACGGCTTTGATCTTTCTTTCAATATTGTCAGCAAATAGGTGTAAAAAAGTGCTGTCAACTTCTTGAAGAATGTTTTCCTTCTCTTTGCATTGATAAACAATACTCAAGCGATCAAAAGTATCTCTACAGACTTCTGAGTAAAAAAAACCAGACTCTTGAATTAGGCACTCATTTTTGTTGAGTAATCGATATTTTTTTGAGCCACAACACCCACAATCACTCTGATCAACCCAATCTAGCAAAGTATCATATCTACTTGGAACATAAATGCTCAATTTACCCAAAAGACCTTCTTCTTCATAGTTGCTCAACACAATTTCTTTTTGGTAAAACCCTGTTGGAGGGGTATGATTGATTAAGTCACAAGCGCATAGGGTAACGATCGCCAAAAAAAGTAAAGTCCTCATAACACGTCCTTTCTGTTTTAACCAATAATCCCAAAAAGGTTACAGCGTATCGAGGCGATACTTAAAACTATAAACTTATCAATCCATTTTTCAAAACCTCCAACACCCAATCCACCTCTCCCTTCGTCACCACCAACGCCGGCTTCAAATTCAAAATATTCCCCTGAATCAACTTGAACGAAATCCCCCGCTCCATACAAAAGCCCATCAATTGATTGGCTTCTTCAATCGCCCGGGTTTTGCTCTGGTAATCTTTCACCAAATCCACCGCCAAATTGAGGCCAAGGCCACTGACATTGCCAATGATTGGAAACTCCCT
>JAIXOO010000294.1 GCA_027486765.1 Saprospiraceae bacterium | reverse complement strand
TGAATGTCGGATGATAGGTTACGTCTACCGCGCTCAGGGTAACGGCAATTCCTAACAACAAGCTGAATGGTAAAATTGTCTTATTCATATTAACAAACTGCTGCACACGGGAATGATAAGGGCTCGATCTTTCGATCCCACTTAATCGGTTTTCCGGAAAAAAAGCTTAGGTGCGTCTTTGGGAGGGTAATCAATAATTTTGGAGGCTTCCAGCTCTGTTGGCGCTTCGGCTTCGCTCAGCGACCAACAGAGCTGGAAGCCTCCAAAATTATTGATTTTATGCAGATAGCTCTCTGAGAGCGAGCTTGATAAGCTGCTCTACACTTTGGATAGCCTGGTCTTTCAGGAGATGATTCAGCGCTTTTTGCACTGCAATCTTCTGGAAGCCCAACGCTACCAATGCAGATAACGCCTCTTCCCGGATAGTATTGTTTTGTGAAGGAAATGTTAATGGCAAATCTCCGGAATCTTTCACCAATTTGTCTTTTAAGTCCAGAATGATTCGTTTGGCCATTTTGGGCCCAATGCCTTTTACCGCCCGGAAAACTTGTTCTTGTTCGCCGATGATGGCAGCGCGTAATTCATCGGCGCTAAGCGATGACAATACAATTTGAGCAGTAGTTGGGCCTACCCCACTGACCGAAATCAGGTGGCGAAAAAGGCTGCGTTCGGTTTCATCCGCAAAACCGTACAGGGTATGGCTGTCTTCTTTGATGTTGAGATGGGTAAGAATTTTCACCTCGTCTTTTTTCTCAATCTGACTGTAGGTATTCAAACTGATGTGCACCAGGTACCCTACTCCATTGACATCAACAATGACATAAGTAGGTGTTCTTTGGGTGATGTCTCCTCTCAAGTATGTAATCATGATGATAAAGCTGCTAATGAATTGATTTGCTGATGAAATCGGCGGCAAAATTAGCATTTTTATGGATTTTCACTCAACAAATTAACTCTTCTACAAATCAACAGATTCCCTTATTAATTCTTACTTTTGCGGCCAAAATCAGAGAGACCATGAAAATTCTATTGCTGGGAAGTGGAGGTAGAGAGCATGCATTGGCTTGGAAACTGCGGCAGAGCCCCCTTTGTAGAGCCCTCTGGATTGCGCCAGGCAATGCCGGGACTGCTGAGCTGGGTACCAATGTGAGCCTTGATCCCAATGATTTTCCAGCAGTCGCTGCGTTGGTCCAACAAAAAGGAATTGACATGCTGGTGGTTGGGCCAGAGGAGCCTTTGGTGCGTGGTATTTACGATTATTTCCAAAGTCATTTTCCTCATTTGCCCGTGATTGGTCCTTCGCAGATTGGGGCTCAACTGGAAGGCAGCAAGGCTTTTGCCAAAGAATTTATGCTCGAAATGGGCATCCCCACCGCAGCCTATCGCGAATTCACAGCGGCGACCTTGCAAGAAGGATTGGATTATATTTTGACCCAAACTCCACCAATTGTACTCAAAGCCGATGGCTTGGCCGCTGGCAAAGGGGTGGTCATTCTGGAGGATCTGCAAGCAGCTCAGGAAGAATTGCGCGAGATGTTGAGTGGGAAATTTGGCGCAGCCAGTGCCAAAGTGGTCATTGAGCAATTCCTCTCTGGCATCGAATTTTCGGTTTTTGCTTTGACGGATGGCAAAGAATATCTCATCTTGCCCGAAGCTAAGGATTACAAACGGATTGGAGAAGGGGATACGGGGTTGAATACTGGCGGGATGGGCGCGGTTTCTCCGGTGCCTTTCGTGGATGAAGTGTTGATGCAAAAAGTAGAAGACCAAATCATCCGTCCCACCATTGATGGCCTAGCCAAACGAGGCATAGTCTACAAAGGTTTTGTCTTTTTTGGCTTGATCAAAGTAGGCAACGAGCCCTACGTGATCGAATACAATTGCCGCATGGGCGACCCCGAAACCGAAGTAGTGATGCCCCGTTTGCAAAATGATTTAGTAAGCCTCTTCATAGCAACAGAAGAAGGAACTTTGAATCAGCAAAAAATTGTCATGGATCCGCGCTCGGCAGCTACGGTGATTTTGGTGTCCGGGGGTTACCCTGGAGATTACGAAAAAGGTAAAGTCATCAGTGGTTTGGAGCGGGTAGAAGGCAGCATGATTTTCCAAGCTGGAACCAAGCTAACCGATTCAGAGATCGTCACCAATGGCGGTCGTGTCATTGCGCTGACTTCTTATGGCGATAATTTTGATGAGGCATTGGTGTTTTCCAACCGCAATGCCGAGGTGATCAAGTTTGAGGGGAAGTATTATCGGAAGGATATTGGGTTTGATTTGCATTGAGGTGGATCAACACTAAATAAATTAGGTCTTTTCTGACTGGGACCACCAAAGCGACATTTTTTAGCACAAAGGACACAAAGAGAACACAAAGGGCACAAAGTTAGACGTTGACGACGCTTCGCTTTGTGTTCTTTGTGCTGCCTTTGTGTCCTTTGTGCTTAAAAAGATCGCTTTGGCATTTTTGTGTCAATGCACCCCGTGCATCCACTTCCGCAACAACGGAATCAACAAAGCGAGTACTACCATGACGCCCAACACCACATATATCCCCCACAACAGATAAGTATCCGTATACATTACCAAAGACTCGGTTCTGCTCAAGTCAGCGCCATCTGCATGCCCACCTGCAGTCAATTTGCCGATCTCACTGGCCATGCTATTGCCCAGAGAAATGCCCAAATACCAGGCCCCCATGACAAAGCCCAACATTTGTGGGGGCGACAATTTGCTGATCATGGAAAGTCCTACCGGGGAGATGCTCAACTCGCCAGAAGAATGGAAAAAATACATCAATATCAGGAAAACCAGAGGCATTAACCCATCCGTGGCGAAAGAGCGAGCACCCCACACAATTACCCCAAAGCCAATCGCGATCTGGAGCAAAGCCAACAGAAATTTTAAAGGAGTACTGGGCTCTAATTTTCTTTTGCCCAACCAAAGCCATAACCAGGAAAAAAACGGTGCCAGCAATATAACAAACAAACCATTCAGGGCACCAAACTGAGACGCGGGAATCTCCATTCCAGCCACCATCCGGTTGACGTTTTTATCGGTAAACAAGGCAATGGATCCTCCGGCCTGTTCAAACAACATCCAAAAAACCGCATAAAAAAAGAACAAAAACACCACAACGAGGAGTCGTTGGCCTTCCTTTCGATCAGGCATCCTTAATGCCGACCACACGAGATAGCCCAAAATACCGATACTAACGATCAGCAATATCCGATTCAAGATTGCATTGGGATTGAGCAAAAACATCACCACGGGAATCAGCAAGATGGTGCCCAGTACAATGGTAGAATTGATACTGAGGCCCGCCACCAAAGGCTTTCTGCCCGCCAGTGGGTCGTTAGGTAAACCTTTGTCTCCAAAATATTTTGGCCCCAGCCAGGCGAAAAGGATCAAGCCCAAGGTCATCCCAATCCCGGCCAATCCAAAGCCGTAATGCCAGCCCACCCGCTGACCGACATACCCGCAGGTAAGCATCGCCAGCAATGAGCCCGTATTGACACCCATGTAAAAAATGGAATAAGCACTGTCTTTACGTGGATCATCCAGCTCGTAAAACGTACCCAGGAAGCTCGACATATTGGGTTTAAAATAGCCGTTGCCCAGAATAATAATGGCCAAGGACATAAAAAAGATGGTCTGATTGCTCTCAAAGCCCGGCAAACCCTGCATCCCCAGTGTAATGTGCCCGATCGCCATCAAGGCAGCGCCAATGATGACTGATCGTCGAAAGCCAAAAAAGCGGTCGGCGATCATCCCGCCCACTACCGGAAACAAATAAGCCATCGCGGTATATGCTCCATATACGCCCAATGCCTTGGTATTGGCTTGCTGCTCACCAAGGTTGGCGTACAACACCTTGGCCATGTATAAGGTGAGCAAAGCCCGCATGCCATAATAGGAAAATCGTTCCCACATCTCGGTGAGAAAGATGATCACAATGGCCTTGGGATGGATTTTTCGGTTGGCATAAATGATGATCGGTATCCAGATCAATACAAATACCCATCCCGAAATCAGGAGCAATTGAGCGATGTCTAGCATAATTTGGAATTAAATACGTCAGGCGCCGATTTCTTCGCCAGCCTTCAGTTTTTCGGTGTTTTCATACATTTGCAGCGCTTCGATGATGCCTTCGATGTCGCCTTCCAATGCCCGGTCCAGGTTGTACAGGGTGAGGTTGATGCGGTGATCGGTGATGCGGTTTTGGGGAAAATTATAGGTGCGAATTTTATCCGAGCGGTCGCCACTTCCTACTAGTGATTTGCGCTTGGCGGCTTGCTCCGATTCGTGAGCTCGCTTGCGTTGTTCGTAGATTTTTTGGTAGAGGCGTTGTATCGCAATCTCTCGGTTTTGAATCTGCGAACGGCCATCGGTACTTTCCGCAACCACCCCCGTAGGAAGGTGGGTAAAGCGTACGCCCGATTCCGTTTTATTGACGTGCTGACCACCCGCACCGCTGGAGCGGAAGGTGTCTACCTTGAGGTCTTCCTTGCGGATTTCCAGGTCTTCCATCTCCAATTTGGGCATCACCACCACTGTTGCAGCGGAGGTATGCACCCGGCCTTGTGATTCGGTTTTAGGTACCCGTTGTACGCGGTGAGCACCCGATTCGAATTTCAGCGTACCATATACATCCTCACCCTGGATCTCCAGCACCAATTTGTTGTAACCCCCAACGCTGCCTTCGTTGATTTCCATAGCTTCCACTTTCCAGCCCTTGCTTTCAAAGTAGCGGGTGTACATGCGGTATAAATCGCCTGCAAATAGGCTGGCCTCGTCCCCACCTGTCCCGGAGCGGATTTCAAAAATCACGTCTCGGGCGTCTTCAGGGTCTTTGGGAATTAGCAGGTACTTGATTTTTTCATCCAATTCTTCCAACTGCGGAAGAATTTGGTCCAACTCATCCTGGGCCATTTCCCGCATTTCCGGGTCTTCGTCGCTGAGCGCTTTTTTGGCCGAGTCGCGATTGCTCGATAAGTTTTTGTACTCGAGGTAAGCCTCTACAATTGGTTTGAGGTCTTTGTAATTTTTGCTCACCTTTTTATAGCGGTCCATGTCTACAATAATGCCGGGGTCCGACATCTGCTCCTCCAAATTCAGGTACCGATCATAAATGGCTTCCAGCTTGTCCAGCATAACCTTGATAGATTAATAAAGTCGTTTAAAAGTTTGCTTTCAACCCAAGTTCACCAAAAGACGATTTGTCAGCATGAACTTAAAATCAAAAAAAAATCTAATATTGTTGGCAAAATTATCATATTTTTTGCATCTTGCAGAAAATTATCCAGCCTGTATTCTTCTATAGCCCGTTTCTTTGTCATGAACATAGGATATTAAATCATTGTTATCAACGGATGTGACCGCTGTAGGTATTCCACGTCTAAGTTGATGTTTTTTTACCATGCGACAAAAGTCGAAAGCATAAGCATCCGATAAGTAGTCGTTTATACAATAAGCTTTCTTTCATGGCGTTAATTCTTTGCATGGAAACCGCAACCGAACGGTGTTCCATTGTGGTGGCAAACGATGGCAAAATCCTTGGACAAACAACCTCTTCTGGTGATTTTGAACATAGCGCCCAATTGACTTTATTGGTTGATGAAGCTTTGCGGCAAAGCCAACAAAAGTTAGCGGATTTGGATGCGATTGCCATCAGCATTGGTCCTGGATCATACACTTCCTTGAGAAGTGGACTCAGCACTGCAAAGGGTTTATGTTATGGTTTGGATCTGCCATTGTTGTCCATTGATTCCTTGAGTATCATTGCAGCTGGCAGCATTCAAGAGCAAGTGTATCCTGAGGGCAGCCTTTATGTTCCCATGATAGATGCCCGTAGGATGGAAGTATACACCGCAGTATATTCTGCATCGGGAGAAGAACTTGAAAAGTCCTCGGCCATGATTTTGACCGATGAAAGTTTCAGCGGCTATTTTGACCGTGGAGTTCCGCTGGTATTTGCGGGCAACGGTGCACCTAAGTTTTCTCCCATTGTTTCATCCTCCTTTGCACATTTTAGCCCGGTACGTTCAAACGCCATTTACATGCTTACTTTAGCTGAAAAGGCATTTCAACAAAAGGCATTTGCAAACGTGGCATATTTAGAGCCCTATTACCTAAAACCTCCAAACATCACTGTTCCCAAGAAAATACAGTTGGGATCATAGTTTTTTTAATTATTAATAAAATTTGGCATACGTTTTGTATGTTGAGCTTTATAAGAGGCAAAAATCCATTGTGTTTTTAACAAAGTGCACGAAATGAGAAAGCAAAAAAACGACGTGATCACCCTGAAAAAAGGGCAGACCGAAATCGAACTTGATTACGCAGAATTGCGTAAAGCGGTGTTGGTACTCCGTGCCATCAACCACAAGCTTCGCCAAAGAATCATTGATCTGCTGGAAGAAAATGAAGCCATGACCGTAACCGAAATTTACGTCAAACTCCGCTTGGAGCAGTCAGTAGCTTCCCAACATTTGGCTATCCTGCGCCGGGCTGGCGTTGTACAAACGGATCGCAGTGGCAAATTCATCCACTATTCATTGAACAAAGATCGCATCGAGCAAATTTCCCGTCTGGTTGAAGAACTTACCGGACAACAATAATGGCGAAGACGCACTTGTTGCGTCTTTGCCATTTTGCTCTACTACAAGTTGTATTTTTTGATTTTATACATTCTTTATTTTGCAAATATGCAATACGAGCTTTGGGCTTTTGTCTGATTTTCAGACAAAAATGAATTTTTTATTTGTGAGGAAATAAAAAAAAATGCATATTTGCTTTTGCAATTTTTAATGTAACATTACTATGAGAAACACACAAGTAGGAATTAATCCTGAAAAGCTAGAAGCTGCTTCAGAGCTTCTGCGCGCGTTGGCGCATCCACTCCGCCTGCAAATCGTCGAGTTCATTGATCAAAACGATGCCATCAATGTGAACAAAATCTACAACACGCTGAAGTTGGAGCAATCCATTACTTCTCAGCACTTGCGGGTTTTGCGCACGACTGATCTGGTCAGCACGGAGCGTGAAGGCAAATTCATCCACTACCGCGTCGATTATGACAAAATCGATCAGACGGTAAAAGCCATTCGGAATTTTCTGAAGAAATAAGGCTAGTGATTTCGGATTTCAGGATTTCGGATTTCGGTAGGAAATTACCGAAATCCGAAATCCTGAAATCCGAAATTATTGAATAGTGGCCTTAGCCCCCATCTTAATGTTTACCTTTTGATTGGCCAGCACCCTTACTGACTTACCAGGGTTGCTGTTCTGCGTAGAGATGTAAACTTGTATGCGCAGTTTTTTGGCGGTACGGATCCGTGCAAAACGAATTTCCTCAAATTTAACTGTAGTTGTTTTGTTGCCGGGGGTAGTACTGATGCCTTGTGCATTGGTTTTTGCACCAGGGATAAGTTGAGCCGTTCCCTGAAACAGGGAATCCAGTACCTGTCCGCTGCTGCTCGTGAAATAGCCCTGCATCGCAATATCCAGCGGCATCCCATTGTCTGCCACCACTTTGAATTCCAATTCTTTGATCTTTTTGTATTGCTCCAGGTCGATGTCATAAATGTCTTGAGCAACGAAGTTGGATACACTGCCGTACATGGGGAGTTCAACCTCTACTTGCACCCGGTAAAAACTTTTGTCGGTAATGAAGCCCTTTTGCCCCGTGTTGCCCTCGGGGTTGGTAAAGGCATCCACATCGTAAGCAACGGCCGTGGGTCCTGAACCAAATAAAAGATCCACGTTGGAATTGGTTTTATCAAAAGTAAAGGTATCGCGTTTGGTTTGCCCCACTTCGTTGATCCTGGGATAAGGAAATTCGATCCCATTGCGTAGAAACACACTTTCAATACTCAGTTGGCGGCCATCCACGGTGAACACTTTAAAATCGCGTACGATCGAACGAGCAGGTATTCCAAAAGCATTTTCCAGAAAGAAAGACACCTTCGGATCGGCAAAATAGATGTCACCCTTGATGTAATTTTCAAAAAAGTCAATCTTTACCGTATCCCGACCACCCTCGTACAAGAGGCTGCCAAAAAAACCTTCCGCATAAGAGAACTGTATATTGGTAATGCGCACCAAAAACAAACCAGCATTCACCGAAGCTCCAGCGGGGGTTTTAGCCTCGTACTCAATGTAAACCGTATCATTTTTGGGAAGGAAAGTATAACCCACCAAAGACGCCGGGGTCAATTGATTGGTAGCCGAAGGGCGGGCGCCCGAGCCACTGTAGCCAGCAATTTCGGTAGAAAAAGTGTAAGGTTGGCCATTCTTAAGCAGCTGCGGCATGATCAGTTTGAGGGAAATGGGCTCCGTATTAGGGTTTTCAACGTAGTACGAAAATTCTCCTCGTTTTAAGTCTACCCGGTCAAGTTTAACTCCATTGGGTAAATTAAAGGGCAGGGGCATTTTTTTGCTGAGTACGGGTACCAAAGGGGGTAACGCGCTGGTCAGGGTGCCAAAAATCTCATCGCTGGTACGGGTAATGATGTCGCCAATGTAGCGAAACCGGATTCCTCCGTTCGGGTCAACGACAATGGAAGAAAGGTCTTCCACACTGCTCAGGATTTCTTGGAGTGTTGTGCTGGAATTGACCAGTGGGAAGGCCAATTCTGGTTGAAAATTGGAAACTTCCCAGTCTTCAAGGTTATTGAGCTTGCCACAGGCTGTGCCTAGCAGGATGAGTAGACAAAATAAAAGGAAGTAGTGCTTCATGGTTTTTGGGTTTGGAGAACAGTTCCTCACTATTTAGTACTGTTCCTGAACGCCGATTCGAGGCGTTGTACATATTGGGAGAAGGTTTGCTTGGTAAACAAACGAAAAGTAAGCGCTGCTTCGTCTAGTAAGTTGAGGTTAAAAAGTGCATAGTCAAAATGATGCTCTAATCCTGAGCTCAGGTATTCCCGATTTTTGGCAATCAGGGCTTGTTCCGCACTGGAGATGTTGTTGTCTCCGCCTGCATCAATGTATTTTTTGAGGCGCACTTCACAAACGTCCATGGCCTGGCTGAGGATGCTCAAATCCCGGGCAGCATTGCCGAGCAATTTGCGTTGAAAAAGTAGACCTTCCATCGCCAGTGCCCGATCCGATTTGATTTCCCGATCGTTTTTTTCTACGGAATAATAATGTTCGTCAATGTCCTCATTGAATTGCTTGACGACGTCACAGTGCAAACGTGCCAATTCAATCATCGGCACGATGATCGCCCGAAATTTGTTCTCCAAAATTTGGTGGTAAGCTTTTTCGCCCCGCATGCTGCCTTGCTCGTGTGGATCGTGAATGTCGACTAGGTATTGCACCAGGGTATTGCCCGCAAAAGCTACGGGTTCATGGTCAACCGCGCGGGTTTGACTCAATAATTTGGAAAAACCTGCGGCACGTTGTTCAAATTGGTTGTTTTTTTCCAAAATCTCATCCAGCGATTCCTTCCCATCCTCTGGAAAAATCACACGATCCTCGATTGGAGGATAAATTTCTTCCCGTTCCGCTTGTTGGTCTTTTTTTTCACCAGTCCCACCTGGTGGTTCAAAAAAAGCATCAAAAGGATTGCTTGGCATTGGCACAAGATTTTGCGCTAAGTTAAGGAAAAAGGTTGAGGGAGGTTGAGGAAAGTTGAGGAGGTTGAGGCTACCGCAGCGACATACTCAACAGCTTTCAAGCTACCGCAGCGACTTGGGCAATGTGGTTGTCTAAGTCGCTGCGGTAGCACTCAACCTTCCTAAACCTCACTCAACCTTCCTAAACCTTCCTCAATTTTTTTTTCCATTTCCACAAATAATGCATATCTTGATCTCTATGCGGATACTTCTCAACGCCTTTTTCCACCGCCTGCACCATTATCGCTACCGCTTGATACGGAGCTATATGGAAAAACCACACCAGATCCAGCAAGCCCAACTTCAAGAGCTTTTGCTCTTTGCTGTGGATACTGAGTGGGGTAAGTCGCATTTTTTCCACGATATACATACTGCCGAAGATTTTCGTCAGGCCATTGCGCTGACGGATTACGAAGACCTCAAACCATTCATCAATCGTATGATGCTCGGCGAACGCGACGTATTGTGGCCAGGAAGAGTCAATTGTTTTTCCAAATCCTCGGGCACCACCAACGACAAGAGCAAGTTTATCCCCATTTCTCCACAAAATCTCTACAAATGTCACATGCGGGGTTCCTGGGACACCATGAGCCTGTACTACCACAATCGCCCTCATGCTTCTCAGTTTGCCGATAAAAGTGTGTTGATGGGCGGCAGCCTCAGTGCCTTTCCCTCCCATCCTGCTACCATGGTAGGCGACGTAAGTGCGATCATGATCCAGCACATGCCCTGGGCGGCCAGGCCTTTTTTTATTCCTGATGTAGAAACGACCCTTTTGCCCAATTGGGAAGAAAAATTGGAAAAACTGGCTCATGCGGGTGCTCGTACGGCCAATGTCGTGATGATTGGGGGGGTACCAACCTGGACGGTGGTGCTCTTCCGACGTATATTAGAGCTCACTGGCAAAAGCAACATGCTGGAGGTTTGGCCCAAGTTTCAGGTGTATACCCATGGCGGGGTAAGTTTCACCCCTTACCGTCAGCAGTTTCAAAGTTTCTTCCCCTCCCCTACCGTTGATTACCAGGAAATTTACAACGCTTCGGAGGGTTTCTTTGCAGTACAGGATGTTTTAGGCGAAGAAGGGATGTTGCTTTTGCTCAACAATGGCATTTATTATGAGTTCATCCCTATGACTGAATGGGGCAAAAATAATCCACAAGCCGTTGGCCTTGAGGAAGTAGAAGTGGGCAAAAACTACGCCTTGGTCATCAGTACCAATTCCGGGCTCTGGCGCTACCTACCCGGCGATACCGTGATTTTCACCTCCGTGAATCCCTATCGCATCAAAGTAAGTGGCCGTACCAAACAATTCGTCAATGCCTTTGGTGAAGAAGTGATGGTAGACAATACCGATAAAGCCCTGGCCGAAGCCTGCCTGCTCACGGGTGCCGAAGTCCAAGAGTATACCGTAGCGCCAGTGTATTTTGAAGGCTCATCGCAAGGTGGCCACCAATGGATCATCGAGTTTGTGAAGGAACCTGCTGATTTACCAGCTTTTGCTCAGCTCCTTGACCTCAAACTACAACAAATCAATTCGGATTACGAGGCCAAACGGTACCGCAATATGGCCATGCTGCCGCTTAGCATCAAAGTAGTCCCCAATGGCACTTTCCACAATTGGCTACGCGCCAAAGGCAAAATGGGGGGCCAAAATAAAGTGCCTCGCCTGGCCAATCATCGGAATTACATTGACGAAATTTTAGGGCAGGTAGGGGCTTGAATGGCGCAGCATGTCAAAATGTCATTCAGTTTTTTATTTTACAGCCAAAATGTCATCTCCAATTTTATTTCTTGCCATTTTGTACCTTCTTCTGGCATTGGAATGCGGTTTGCTCTAAGGAAAGCAAATAACATTTTAAAATTCAAAATCCAACTGCCATGAAAGTTGTAGCTGTTAAACCACAAGTTCCATCCGTGTTTGTCGACAAATCTTTCGACCACTTGATCAATCGTTTCTTTGGCCCGGAAGTATCATTTGGCCCTTTCCGCGATTGGGTTGAAAATCGCCCTGCGGTGAACATCGTGGAAACCGAAACCAATTTCCGCATCGAATTGGCTGCTCCTGGTTTGAACAAAGAAGATTTCAACATCAACCTTGAAAAAGATACCTTGAGCATTTCGGCCAAGAAAGAAAGTACCACTGTAGAAGGGGAAAAAGTAAAAGTGCGCGAGTTTGCTTACAGCAGCTTCCAACGCAATTTCACTTTGCCCAAAACAGTGAATGCCGAAGCCATCGAAGCGCGTTATGAGAATGGTGTCTTGTTTTTGACTGTGCCTAAACAAGAAGAGGCACTGCCAAAATCTCGCCAGATTACGATTGGTTAATTTAATGATGAGTGATGAATGATAAGTGATGAATTTTCCAAAGCAACTTTGTTACCAATTCATCACTCATCATTTATCATTCATCACTATTGAAAAAAACTTGCTCTAAAAGCCAACTTTTTCGCCTCTGATATTGTCTTGTTATAATAAAATGCATATATTCAAAGCGGATTGTGATGAACTTTTCACTTTGAGTACTGTTCCAAGACGATACATTCATCAAAGTTGATTTCTGTCGCCTCTATGACGCAGAAAAAATCGAAACATGAACTTGTGATGAAACTTTTTGCTTGAAAACATAGTTTATAAGGTATCAGTAAGTTACTAAGCCTGCTGAACTTATCAACGAAAAATTTATAGGTTAGTTAATAGGGTTTTAGGTGTTTTTTGGGGCCGACACGTCTTGTAGTCGGCCTTTTTTTTACTCCCCCCGCAACGCATCCACCGGATTCTCCAGCGCCGCCCTTACACTCTGCGCGCCCACAGCCACCAACGCAACCCCAATCACCAACGCACCCGCTGAGGGCACAAAGTACCATTGAAAAGGAATCCGCTGCGCAAAACCTTCCAGCCATTGCTCCATCGTGTACCAAGCTATGGGAGAGCCAATCAGAATGGCAATGAAGATTAATTTTAAAAAATTGCCACTGAGTAAAGCTACGATTTGCCCCACTCCGGCACCAAGCACTTTGCGTACCCCTATTTCTTTGCGCCGCTGCACTACCAGATAGGCGGCCAAACCAAACAAACCCAGGCAAGCTATTCCCACCGCCAAGGCTGCAAAAAGGCTGAACACCCGCGCCAGGCGCTGTTCCGACTGGTACTGTTGCAAAAACTGCTGATCGAGAAACCAATAATCGAGGTGATGCTCGGGAAAAACCTTTTTCCAGGCTTGATTGAGTGCAGGCAGAAGAGTGGCGGTTTGAGCCGCATCAAATTTGAGCGACAAGTAGCCATTCTCTACCGAAGGCACACATTGATAAAGGGTAGGACGGGCCGGTTCTTTCAGGCTTTCAATGTGAAAATCAGCGACTACGCCCCGGATGGTCATGCGAAAACCATCGGTATTGCCCTGATAGGCGATTTGTTCCCCGACAGCTGCCTGAGGATTCGGAAAACCCAGGGCCCGCATAGCAGATTCATTGATGATCAGGTTTTCGTAGGCGTGACGGCGGTCCATGCTTTGGTAAAAAGAACCAGCCAGAAATTGTACATCAAAAGTGGAAAAAAATGCCTCGTCGGTGCCCAGGGTATAGATGGTAGATTTGGCCACTGCGTCCGGCTTTTTCAACCAATACATGCCGCTGCTGGTCCCTGAAATGGTGGAAATTCCCAATCCCGGCACAATCTCCGAACTGGCGACAGTCTGCACTCCGGGGATCTGCTCGATTTCATTTTTCAACACGGCCATTTTGTTGCGCTGAATCGAGTCTTGCTGCCAATTGAAGGCAGGCGTTTTGAGCGAAACGACCTGATCCAGAGACAAGCCCAAATCCGCTTTTTGCATAAAATGCAATTGCCCTTGCACTACAAACACGCTGATAATCAGGCCAACCGAACAAGCAAATTGAATGACAACCAAAGCTTTGCGCAAGCCCCCTCCCTGGGCATTGCCCAGCCAGCGACTGCGCAATGCCTCACCTGGCGCGTAGGCCGAAAGGATGAAGGCAGGGTACAAACCCGCCAATACTAGACCCGCCAGCAAAGTCCCTAAACATAAGGCTACAAAAGTGCCATCATACCCGGGAACTTGTAAAATATCGCGGCCTGTCAACCTAGCAAAGGCTGGAGCGAAATAATGCAGCAGGACCAGTGCCACCAGCAAAGCCGCTGTATTGATCAAAAAACCTTCCAATAAAAACTGAGCGATCAGTTGCCAGCGTTTGGCGCCGATCACCTTGCGCAGGCTCACTTCTTTTGCCCGTTCCATAGCACGGGCGGTACTGAGGTTGACGTAGTTGACAAAGGCTATGCCCAAGATAAACAAGGCAATCAGTAGTAACATTTGCAGGGTACGTGGATCGATGTTCTGTTCAATTTCGTACATCAAGTTTGAGCCCCGGTGGATGTCCTCCAGAGCCTGCATGTTCAGCCGGATCCCCTCGTCCTTGAGGTGTGTATCAGAATATCGGTCGAGTTGGGCCTTAACTTTAGCCGGGTCGGCGTCTGGACTCAACTGGAAATAATTGTAGTCCCAATACCCGCTCCAATTGTCTTCAAAACCAGCCGCATACCGCGATTGTAAGCTGAACAATACATTGAACTTAAGGTGGGTGTTTTGGGGAGGGTCTGCTACGATGCCCTGCACCGTGTACTTGCCTTCAAATGCGCCACCATTCACCTGCAACACTTTACCCATAGCCTTTTGCCCAGGAAAGAGGATTCGTGCTGCCGATTGGGTCAAAATGACCCGAAAAGGTTCATCCAAAATGTTTTGTGGATTGCCTTGTAAAAATTGCTGCGGAAATAGGCGCAAAAAACCAGGATCGACCATCCACGCGCCTTCCAGCTTGATGGGGCGCTCCGGCATAATGAAGGTGACCGAGTTTTCGTTGCGGTTGTACAAACGGGTGTAGTCCAACACTTCGGGCAAATCTTCTTTTAACGCTGGCCCCAAAGCCGAATGCGTATTGGCATCCTGGGTAAGTACCGCGCCATCGGCAATCGTCTCGTTGAAAGCCCGCCAAATCTGGCCAGCATGCGGCGATTGCTGGTCGTAGCTCCATTCATGGCGCAAGTATTGCACCAATACCAGAAAGGCGGCCATCCCCACGGACAAGCCCAACACATTGATCAGGCTAAAAGACTTGTGCTGCCAGAGGCGACGGAGGGCAATTTGGAGTACATTTTTAAACATGGCGCAGGTACTTTGAATCTACCTATTTATTGACAAAGGAAGTGCCAAAAACACAAACATCAGATTATCAAAATAAAATGCAAAATAATCTTATAAACTTGTTCGTTTTCGGACAGTCATCATGTTGAATTCGGACATTTCAACTCATTTGACTCAATCATTAAATGACCCCTATCTTACACTCTTGCTCTATTTTAGTGTAACCTTTTTTGTATTTTTGAGTTTAAGTGAAAGGCAGAATTGAACATTACCCATGAGGTGGATTTGATTTAACTGCTTAGTTACTTGTATTAAATACCAGCCTGAAATGATTAAAGTGACCATCGTTGATGACCATGTAATTTTTGCAGAAGGATTGGAGTCCATATTTTCTGATGCGGACGACATCCAGATTTCGGCACGATGTCACAATGCGGAAGCCTTCTGGACAGTTATGGACAGCAACCACATCGACGTAGTTTTGCTCGACATTTCCCTGCCCGATGTAAGTGGCTTAAATTTATGTGAGCAAATCGTGCGCAAATACCCCAATACCCGAGTGATTGCACTCACCATGCACGACGAACCCAGTTTGGTAAAAAAAATGATCAAAAAAGGCGCAATGGCCTATTTGTTGAAAAATACCACCAAGAGTGAACTCCTGGCGGCCATTCGCACAGTATACAGCGGCAAAAAATACTACAATGAAAACCTCATGCAGTTGCTGCTGGAAAGTGAAGACAAACCCAAAAAGAATCCGGCGATGGGTGGGCGACCCCATCTAACCCGCCGGGAAAAAGAAGTACTGGAGTTGATTGCGGAGGGCTTGACGACCCAACAAATTGCCGACCGACTTTTCGTGACCATCAAGGCCGTGGAGTTTCACCGGAGCAGTTTGTTGACCAAGTTCGGCACCCAAAACACTCCTTCCATGATCAAGGAAGCCATTGAATATGAATTTATTTCGTAAAATTTTATCCTCCCTCTTTTGCACTCTGCTCTTCAGCGCAGTTTGCGCCCAAAAGTCATATCCTAGTTTAAATAGTAAGTTACCTCCCCCTAAAATTGATAGTTTAATCATCGTCTATAAATCCCAAAAAGACTTAAAAGGACTAGGTATAGTTTATGAATTAAATGGATTGTATTTTCAGAACATCTTCTTCTACGGCACCAAAAGTGTCAACAATTACTTCACCAGTTATCAATATTACCTCAAAATTGAAGATGAGGAGGCGCAAAATCGCGTAAAAAAGCGCATTGCAGATCTTCTCTCCATGGATGATGTCCTGTATGAAGATGCAGCAATCTATTACCACGAAGTTTTGGGGTACTATGTAAAACAAGACAACAAAGTCAAAATAGCTTCATGCAAATTGGAGCTGCTCAATATACTCATCAATAAAGACAGCCTTAAAAACACCCAAAAACTCAATAAACACTTTAAGTATGGAATTGAAAAAGGGTTGATTGAAACCATTCAACTTTGTAAAAATCTTCAGGATAGTAGTTATCTGGCGTACGGATATTATCTATATTCCTCTTTTTACCTGCAAAAAAGGCAGCTTAATAAAGCTCAAAAATACTTAAAACTGAGTGGCGGAGTCAGCAAGCCAAAGACACTCTTAGAGTTGCGATTTTTTTTTCAGCAAGGTCTGATTGATAAATACAATCAGCATTACGTTGAGGCCATAACTCATTTCAAAAAAAGTGAGCTCCTTGCTGAAATCCGTAACAACAAATACCTCAAGCAACACATCTGCCAAAACCTGGCGGAGTGTTACATGCAGTTAAACAACCAGGAGCAGGCCTTATTGTATTGGGAAAAAACGGCAAAATCCATTAGCAGATTTTACAATTCCGAGGAAACTAAATCCACACGAAGTGAGCCTGTTTACAATCAGATCGAGTTGATGAAAAGGACCCAAGAGCTTGCCGATCAAAAACAACTCCTCTGGAAAGTGGTGGCTTGTTTCATCATTGGTATACTCATTTTAGGTGGGATCATCGCTTATCAACGGATTAAATTCAAACAACGCCAAAAAGACCTGGTCAACCAACGTAAGATCAGCATGTTGGAACTAAAATCAATGAAATCTTTAATTGAAGGCCAGGAAAAAGAACGCAACCGGGTAGCCAAAGACTTGCACGATGGCCTGGGAGCCAATTTGTCGAGCATGAAGTTGTTCATAGAAAGCCAAAAGGACAAATACAACCCAGTTATCCAGACTCAACTGCTAAACCCCCTGGCCAAAAACATCGACGATGCATGCCTCGAAACCCGCAGCATCTCCCACGATTTGCGGCCCTTTTCATTAAAATACGGTTTCAATTCTGCGCTTGGTGATTTGGTCAAAAAAGCTCAAACGGCGTTGCCTCAAACCGAAGTTATTTTTGGGAGCTATGGGGAAGAACCCCAGATTAGTGAAGAGATTGCGCTCATGGTGTACCGAATAGTACAGGAATTGCTCAACAATGCGGCCAAGTACGCCAAGGCTTCGCAGATTACCTTACAGATTTTTTATGAACCCGATCAGTTCTCCGTCCATGTAGAAGACGACGGACAAGGCTTTGATTTAAAAGAAGTTAAAGAAGGCAATGGCCTTGGCAATATTCGCTCGCGGATCGACTACCTCGGCGGCCAGGTCATCTGGCAAGCTGCTCCTCAACAGGGTACTGCGGTCATTTTATCTGTTCCTCTACAAAATCACGCCAAAATACTAGGGTAAACCCTAGAATTCAAAAGCTACGGGTTTACCCTATTGGCTACGTCCGTGAACAGTCCTAACTTTGTATCATCAAGACGAACAAAATGATTGTTTGCTCCCCCCATAAATTTTCAGCAGGGGTCTCTTTCTGACTTCGTAGTACAAACACACGGAATCAGAAAGTTGATTACCAAATCAACAGGCTGGAAATAATACTTGGAAAGGCTGCTTCCGCGAAGGAAGCAGCCACTCTTTCCTCGCCTATGAATCACAATCACACCTCCCATTTTTCCTATTTGAATTGTTTGCTGGAGTAAGCATCCAGTACTTCTTTCTAAACCACAACACGCATTTACGAAAGCAAACAACGCGACTGCACCAAACTTCCTATTTTTTGTTTTGTAGATCTTGAATTCCATTCAGGCTGTTCCTCTTTATTAATAAGTTGGCCTGTACTTGCACAGGCTGGCCTTCAGGATAATTCCCCCCTAAAGGCATCTTCTTTCCGGGCTAGATGCCGCTGAGGAATTATTAGGGCTACTTTCTGAGAAGGTAGCCCAATTTTTTTTTAAAAATAAAGCTCCACCATAGCGCCATTGAGTACAAAATGCACAAAAGTGCGGATGTTTTCCTCCTGAAAAACTTGCTGGACTCCTGCTTTACTGAAATAAAGGAAAGGTGCCATTTCAGCGGCCTTGGCCCGATAGCGCTTCATATCTCCGGCATAGCTCGAAAACTGAATGAGGGCAATGCCATCTTCACTTTCCAACAACAAGTCGATTTCGCGCTCAAAAATGCGTACACCCTGAAAATGGCGCAAAGGATAACGTTGGTGGTAAAAAGGTGCTTGAAAAAATTGATCCAAAAACCCACGGAAAGCCTGGCCAGCAGGGAGCAATTGCTCGGCACTGAGCCACTCCTCTACTTCAAAACGCTGCAACAAACCTTCGGTGATTGCCTTCAATTCATTTGCATTGTAATCGGGCTGCCAGGCATGAAAAAAGGCTTTCACTGCCCGCGAAATTTGGTTAAAGTCGGCCAACAAAGATTCAATGTGAAACGCCGAGGCGTAGGTCATCAATTCCCCTGTATTAAAGGAAGGGATTTGATCCTGGAGGTTTTCCTTCCAGGTATCGATGTACAGCGGAGTGTGTTTTTGCTTGCCCGCCCGTGGTTCCAAAAACAGAATTTCTGATTCTTCGATGTCCAAAACTTCAAAATCCCGGGAAAAAGTAAAGGTTTCGGTTTCTTTGTTCAGGATGACGTCAGCCCATTCCCAGGGCGTGTCACTTACGCTGGCATCCAGGGTTGGATAATCGTCCTTGCCCTCGTGCCAGGCGCGGTTCAGCCATTTGGTAGGCGTATTGGTGGTCGGAAAAATCAGGTAGTCGCGTGCACGGGTGAGCCCTACGTACAGGAGGCGGTTTTCTTCCTGTGTAGCCTGGGCAATTTTTTTTGCTTGTACCTCACTTTGCGCCAGTCTTTCGGCCAGAGGGGTTCCCTTGAACTGTTTATCGTACGGATTCACCCAGTAGCGCAACCAGCGATTGCTCAGAATATTGTTCAAATCCACCTGGGTGCCTTCTTCCTGCTCAATGTTCAAGCCCCACAATTCGGTGCGGATGTCCTTTTCCAAATTGTAACACACCACGATGGGCCATTCCAGACCCTTGCTGCGGTGGTAAGTCATCACATTGATGGCCTCCGGGCTTTCGCCAGCGGCCTGAAAATCCCGTTCTTCGGATTCTAATTCGTTCAACCACAATAGCAAGCCACCTAATGAAGCAGCGGATTGCAGGCGATTGCAGGCGCCTTCGTACTGCAAGGCCAGTTTGCGCAGCACATCCAGGTTGTCCAGACGTTGGTTGGCCTTGCCCCAGCTCACGATGCGCCGGCGCAGGTCCAGGTCCTCTACCAACAAGTCCAGGATTTCGGCACTCGACAACTCAATGGTTTCGGTACGCAATTCGTCCAGCCTTCGAATCAAAAAATCGTTGGTTGCCCAGCGGTTGGTGATTTCACCCGCGTCGTAATTTTTTAGGTAATCCAGGCGGTCTTCTACGATGGTTTCGATGTCTTTTCCCGCGCCAAGCAGCAGAATTTCGGCAACCGAAAGAGAGTCGTGGTAGTTGAGCAGGTATTTCAGACAAGCCAGCACCAGCTTAGCCTCCGCGGTATTCAACAATCCCGCTCGGGCAATCGCCACCTTGAATCCTGCCCGATTGAGGGCTTCGGCCATGTTCTGGCAGTCGCTGTTGGAGCGGCACAGGATGGCCACGTCGCCGGGCTGGGCGGGTCGATGACTTTTTTCACCTTTGGGCAATACGTATACTTTTCGTTGCATCCATTCGCGCAGGGCGAAGGCGGTACAGTTTTCGGGCCAGGGTTTGCCGGGGGTGCGGCCGCTGCGCTTTTTGCCTTCTTCCTCTTCTTCTTCAAAATGCCAGTGCACCAGTGCGTCAGATGCCTCGATCGCTTCGTCGGCTTTATTGCGTTTGGGGATCAATGCCACTTGTTCAGGTGGCATGTAGGCGAAGGCTTTGACAAAAATGGCATTGCTTGCATAGACCAGATCTTGCCGGGAGCGCCAGGAGTTTTCCTGGATGTCTTCAGGTTTTACCCCACCACTTTGTTCAATGATGGCCTGCATCAATTCCGGTGCTGCCCCCCGAAAGCCATAAATGGATTGTTTGGGGTCGCCTACCCAGATGCTGTGCCGCGCCAATTGGGAGAGTTTCAAAAAGATCTCCAGCTGCATGGGGCTGGTATCCTGAAATTCATCCACCAAGAGGAGGTCCAATTCGTTGCGCAGCACCGTTTGAACTTGCTCATCGCGCAACAAATCCATGATCAGTGCCTCCATATCGGTGTAGTCGATCAGGCCACGTTGTTTTTTATAAGCCGCAAATTCGTCCAGAGCGGCGAGCGCCAGTTCAAAAACCTGATCGATAAAAGCTTGAATGTCTTGTTGAAACTGGGGGTGTTGTTCGTGGACTTTAGCGAATTCGAGCAGGTCGACCACGTCGTCCTTACTTTTGGCACCAGGTTTGATCTTGCTGATTTTAGCCCAGTTGCGCCAACTGAGTTCGCCGCGCAGGCGCAGGTCGCGCTCCAGTTCTACGAGGTCTTTGACCACGTTTTTGGTAGTCTGGGTTTCGTCGGCATTGCTTTCGAGGCGTTCAATGCTGCTTTTGAGCATCTGGCTCAGTTCGGCATTGAAGGCTTCGGCGCTTTTTTTGGCGGGTTCACCCAGAAAAACCCGGAAACTTTCAAATGATCGCTCGCGGCTGCGCTCCAACACCTCGCGCGAAAAGTCGTTGGCACGGGCCACTTCGGTAATTTGGCGAACTTCGCGCCGCCAATCAAAATAGTCGTTGCTGCTCAGCCCCAGACGGTCGCAAAGCAAGGTCATTTTTTCTACCCTTTCGTCGGTAAGTACTGTGGCGAGGGATTGGTTGAAGAGGATTTGTTGGTCTTCTTCGGCAATGATGGCTACTTCGGGTGAAATGCCCGCTTCGTAGGCAAAGCGTTGAAGGAGTTTGACGCCGAGGCTGTGTACAGTACCGACCAGGGCATTGGTGAGGTCTTCGGCTTGTTCGTTGAGTCCTTCTGACAACAGCTTGACCCGTACCCGCTCTTGCAACTCTGCTGCGGCTTTTTTGGTAAAAGTGGTCGCGATGATGCCACTGGCGCGTACGCCCTCGCGCATGAGGCGCACCATTTCCTGGGTAAGGCGGTAGGTTTTGCCGGAGCCGGCACCGGCGGAGATGATTTTGATGTTCATTCTAATTTTTGCCTATCATAAAAATGAAATTACTCCGCCAACTGATAAATCTCCTTCAATTCCCGCCCTGATTGATTGTAATCCAAACCATAACCAATCACAAATTTAGAGGGAATCGAAAAGCCCACAAAATCAGCCTCCAAAGGAAATTGTAGTGCATCAGGCTTGAGCAGCAAGGTGGCAATCGCTACGGAAGCAGGTCCTTGTTCGCGCATGTTTTTGGTCAGTTCATACAAGGTACGCCCCGAGTCGATGATGTCTTCGACCAGGATGACGTGGCGGTCTTTGATCTCAATGTCCAGGCCCATATTGGTGGTCACCTGGCCGGTAGATTGTAGCCCAGCGTATGAAGACAAGCGCATAAAGGTCACTTCACATTCCAGCTCAGCAGCACGCACGAGGTCGGCGGTAAAAATGAAAGCGCCATTCAAAATACCGATGAAAAGGGGCCGTTGACCAGCATATCTTTCGCGCAATGCCACGCCCAATTCATCAATCCGCTGCTGAATGGTTTCAGCCGCAATAAATGGTTTAAATTGAAGGTTATTAACAGTAATCATCTTTGCGTATTATTGAAGCGCAATGATAGCAACAATAGGCCAGTATAACTTAAACTTAGGCCAGCAAAATGCATCAATTTTTTTATTTCAAACCAATGAAAACAATGTTATTGACCCTTGCTATGAGCTTCCTCGTCTGGGCTTGTCAGCCTACGCCAAAACCAGTGGATAGTTTAAAAACCACCGAGGTTTTCCCTAAGTCCGCTTTCCCTTACAACCTGAATGAACCCGACCGCAGCATACCCATGCCCAAACTGCTCAACGAAATTTCAGGTTTAAGCATGAGCTACACTGACAAATACCTGCTTGCAGTACAAGATGAATCGGGAATTCTGTTTGTGATTGATCAAGCCACGGGCAGTGTAAAACGGGAGATCCCCTTTGGCAAACTCGGCGACTACGAGGGTGTGGAAATTGTAGGCAAAGACGTGTACATCCTCAAAAACACTGGGACATTGACCCTGATCAAAAACGTAGACCAGCGCGACGAGCAAACCACGGAACCCTTCAATACCGAACTCAACAAGGAGAATGATGTAGAAGGATTGGGTTATGATAAAAACAACAACCGCCTTTTACTGGCTTGTAAAGGAAAAGCCGGTAACTCCACTGAACTGCAAAACCGCAAGGCCATCTACGCTTTTGATTTGAACAAAAAAGCACTAAATCCCACTCCCATCCTCACCATTGGCCAACCCGAAGTACAAAAATACCTCCAGGCCCATGCCAGGGAGGCCCGACTGGAAAAAGTAATTGAATTTTTTTCCAATCCCAATGAGTTTGAGTTCAGCCCCTCTTCCGTCGCCGTACACCCTCTGAATGGCAATTTATATCTGTTGTCCGCAGTAGGGAATATTTTTATGGTGATCAATTTCCAGGGTGAAGTTGTTTATTTGGAGAAGCTGAAAGGCAAGGTACATCAACAACCCGAAGGCCTTTGTTTTGACTCCAAAGGTGGGCTATTCATCTCCAACGAAGCAGGGGATGACATGCCAGGTATGATTTATTACTTTAAACCTTTAGGAACAGAAACGAAATAAAGTAACATTTTGACTAGGCTCTTTTTTTGATTTCGCTACGTTACTCCTCAGTTACGTAGTTCACTATGCGCCTTCGTCGCGCCTTGCCAAATCAAAAAATAGCCCAGTCAACTTTATTACTTTTTTTCATTTCTGTTCCTTGGAGCGGAATAAACCCGGCCTTTTGTTTGTTTGTTTAATACAATTGCCAGAACTTCGCAGCGCCAAAGAGCAGAGTTTAAACCGCACTGCCATTCCGACAACATTTGACCTCGAAACCACTATGAGTGTAGTAGAATTGAGGGTTCCCGCGATCGGTGAATCCATAAACGAAGTAACCTTGTCCCGTTGGTTAAAAGAAGACGGAGCCTTTGTCAAAATTGACGAATCCCTTTGTGAATTCGAATCCGATAAAGCGACCCTGGAATTTCCATCGGAAGCTACGGGCAAACTCATTCATGTCGCCAAAGAAGGGGATGATCTGGAAATTGGTGCCCTGGTGGCCAAAATCGATACCAGCGCAAGTGCCGGTGCCGATGCACCCAGCACCTCTCCAGCTGACAAACCCGCAGCAGCCAGTACACCTGTAGCCGCTAAAGTTGCCGAGCCTACTCCTGCGGCCACTAGTAATTACGCTACGGGTCACCCCTCGCCTTCCGCTGGTAAAATTTTGAAAGAGAATGATATTCCTGCTGGCAATGTAGCCGGCACCGGTCGCGATGGCCGCATCACCAAAGAGGATGCCATCAAGGCGGTGGATGCCAAAACCAGCACTCCTGCGCCTAAAGTAGAGGCACCTGCTGCTCCTCCAGCCCCGAAGGCCAGTGCACCAGCAGTTGCTTTTTCCCGGGACGTTGAGCGTAAAAAAATGACGCGCATGCGCCGCACCATCGCCAAGCGTTTGGTAAGTGCCAAAAACGAAACGGCGATGCTGACCACCTTCAATGAGGTTGACCTGACCGAGTTGATGGCCTTGCGCGAAAAATACCAGGATAAATTTGTGGCCAAATACGGCATCAAACTGGGCTTCATGTCCTTGTTTGCTAAGGCTTGCGCCAAGGTATTGTTGCAAATGCCTGAAGTCAACGCCATGATCGACGGTGAAGAGTTTGTATACCACAACTACGCAGATATCTCCTTCGCGATCTCTACACCAAACGGTTTGGTGGTGCCACCGATCCGCAACGTGGAGTCTTTGAGCTTTGCTGAAATTGAAATCGAGCTGAAAAATCTGGCCGGAAAAGCGCGCAACGGTAGCCTTACCCTCGAAGAAATGAGTGGTGGTACTTTTACCATTACCAACGGTGGGGTATTTGGTTCACTGCTCAGCACGCCCATCATCAACGAACCACAATCGGCGATCCTCGGCATGCACGGCATCAAAAACCGGCCAGTGGCAGTAGGGGATAAAATTGAGATTCGCCCAATGATGTACCTGGCCTTGTCGTATGACCACCGGGTGATTGATGGTAGTTCTTCGGTGACCTTTTTGGTGAAGGTGAAGGAGTTGCTGGAAGATCCGATCGCGATGTTGTTGGATATCTGATACCTACTAAGGTGAACCTTGGGTGCCTGAGGTTTCTTAGGTGGTGAAAATATCCTGCTTCGCAGGCTTTGTTTTTTACCACCTAAGAAACCACAGGCACTTAAGAATCACCTAAGTCAAGCATAATTTATTGCCTGGTGTACGTCGAGTAATCCGACGCAAAAGGCTCCAGACCCGCCTGCCGAAAATCAGACATAATCTGCCCCCGATGGTAAGTAGTGTGATTCACCACATGAAATAAAATCTCCTCAATCAGATTGGAGAAGGCCTCTCCTTGTGAATTTCGATAATTGAATCGCTGGCTCAAGTCGCACTCCTCTAAAATCCGCAAAGAATTGTTGTGGTTGTCTTCCACAATTTGGCGCATGGCCGCTACCGGATGCACATCAAAAACCTTGAATGGCTCAAGTCCTAAAATCCGGGCATTCCAGATTTGGTGGGCATTGAGCACGTGGCTGAATAGAGGGATGTCGCGTTCGGGTACTGTGGCACCGTACAATTCGAAATGAGCCACCATTTGCAGGTTGTAATGGCGTTGGAAGGTGTAGAGCTTTTCAAATAATGCTTTCATGGATTTAAACGTATTTTATCCATATACACCTGGTATTCGGAGTTTGTTCCAATAAAAAAACAAGCTGTTCAGGAACAACTCCCGAACAGCCCGATGAAACACCCAGTAGTGGGGCAAAAATAAGTGTTCATTTTTTTAAGCCACAGGATTAGCTAAGAAACTTAAAATGAACCGTTTACTCATCTAATCCTGTGGCAAAATGAACTCTTATTTTTTGTTGCCCAAACCTTATAGCGAAAACACCAATTACGATTGTTTAACCGGACAAGTAGAAAGTCCAACCATTGCATAAAGTGGACAAAAACTGATCAAACTCGTCAAGACAAAGATGCCACCTAGTGCGACCAAAACATACCCCAATACGCCAACGACTGTACCAGAGAAAAACAAATACCCAAATACTGCCGCCAAAATCAGGCGTACAATTTTGTCCACATTGCCCATGTTCTTTTTCATGTTGATAAAGTTTTAAATAACGCAGAAAAATTACCTTCCCAATTTGGGTTTTGAATAGGAAGTCGAACGCTTCATTTCAAGTGAGCTTCCTATTCAAAAGCCTCAAAAAAAATTGGGGAGTAATTTTTTGCGTCATCATAAGGTGAATAGAATCTTGTTGTGTTAATTGATAAGCGCATCAAGTTGTCCACCAGTACCAAACTCCACCGATTGACCCTGCCAAAGCCAGGCAAAGGATACAAACCAAGAGTAATTTTGCGGCAGGGTGCCAGTTTTTGATGCTCATATGCGCTGTATGTGGTTCAAAATTAAGGCACTAGCACTCCCCGTTTGGTGATCAAGATCACCTAGCAAAACATTTTACACTTTCTAACCAAGCTTTAAATAATATTGAGCATATTTCCCACGTAAAATTCGGCTAGCTTCCTTATCTTTCTAGCATTAAATTCAATCCATGTTGCACAAAATCCGCCTTGTTTCCCTACTCTGGATCACAAGTATTGTCCTGGCTTTACCCAGTTGCCAAGGTCAGGTGATCAAAGATGCTGGACCCGCATTTTATTATTGGAAAACTACCCTGCAGTTCGATACGGCTGATGCCGGACTGGCGGATCAAATGCGTAGCCAACACTTTTACTTGCGTTATTTTGACGTGGATTGGAGTGCGGGATATACCAGCGCCGTTCCCACCGGAGTACTTGAGATCAGGAGCGCCCACGGGTGGGATAAAAAAAACATAACCCCAAGCGTGTACATTACCAACCGTACTTTTACCCAGATTAAGGAACAAGACATTCCTGTGCTGGCCTCCAAGGTGGCGCGTAAAATTGCTCAAATCAACGAAGACCTGGAGAGCCATGTCTTCAACTACTCCTATTATGATCGTTTCCCTGAGCGACTGACCTGGGAGGAGCGCAGCGACATCATTGATTCTTTAAAGCGGGACTGGCGCAAAAAAATTGTCGAAATCCAAATCGACTGTGATTGGACCCTCAGTACCCGCGATAAATATTTCAGTTTTTTAAAACGCCTACAAGAGTCAGCTCCTGATTTTGCCATTTCCAGCACCCTGCGCTTGCACCAATACCGCGACCGCGCAACGATGGGCATCCCGCCCGTGAAAAAAGTGATGCTGATGTGTTACAATACGGGTGATCCTAAAAATGCCAGTGAAATCAACGCCATCCTGGACGCCAAGGTGGTCAAACAATACCTCAAAGGCAAAAAATACCCCCTGGAAATGGAATTGGCGCTGCCTCAATTCAATTGGGGGGCCTGGTACCGGGCGGGAGTGTTTCAGGGTTTGTTGCGGGATTTATCGCCTGATACTCCAGGGATGGAAACTTATTTGCAAAAAGAACAAGACAATCAATACCGGGTGAAACAAGACACGGTGATTCGCCAAGACTACCTACGCGAAGGCGACCTGATTCGGATGGATGGCAGCACGCCTGAACAGATGCAGGAAACTTTGCAGGTAATCAAAGAAAGATTGCGCGGGAGAATCTCTGGCCTGGCCTTTTTTGATTGGGAATACGATAGGATAAAGGAGGATCAGGCGAGCTTACAAGCTTACTTTAATGCGTTGAAAAAAAATTAAAACCAGGTAAAAACCCGTAGCCATGATGATTCGTTTCACTCCCATTTTTCTCCTCCTCTTCCTGGTGCCAACCATACGGACCAACGGCTGCGGCACTTATTTTCACCACGAGCAATACCGCATCGCCTGGTTCAACCCCCTGCTGATCAACGATGCAGCACTGCGGGCTTTTCACTACAACACCTATTTTGAGTTTGAATACCCGGCTGATCCCGAGCAGCTCGACTACCGGCGCAACTGTCAGGAATGGGCTAACTATCTTGGGTCAGAGGTAAAGGAAGCCGATGTGTTGCAAATTTTATACAAAATCGGCCCCGAGCGATTCCTCAACATCCTGGATGAGGGCCAACTCGGCGTTCGGTTCAAGAACAACACCTTTATCCAACAACTCCTCCAACCCAGCCATGCCGAAGCCCTGGCTTACCTGACATTGGCCATGCGCGCCGAGTTTGCCCATTTTTCCAGCACGGACCCCTGGGGACTCGAAGAGGAAGATTTTGATTTTTTTAAACAAATCACCCCAATCATCCAGGAAGCCAAGCAAAAAGTAAAAAGCCTCAAGGACCCCTTTCTCCAGCGCCGCTACGCCTATCAATTGGTTGTACAATACCGCTATGCCGAAAATGCTGATGAGTGCAGCAGCTACTGCGATGAGTATTTTGCCTGGGACAGCAGCCCGAGTATCCTGGTTCCCTGGGCTCAGTACCACAAGGCTGAGTGTTTGGCCACCCAAAGCAACATTGCCGAAGCGAATTACCTCTTGTCGAAGGTGTTTGACCAATGTGAATCCAAAAAATTGCGGGTATTCCAACTTTTTGACCTGGAAAAACTGGACGAAACCTGGCGCTATGCCAAAACTGCTCCGGAAAAGGCCATGCTCCATACCCTGGTTGCGCTGATGACCTCGGGTAGGGCCCTGGATCAAATCCAGCAGGTGATCCAATTGGACCCAGGCTCTCGTTACCTGCCGCAGTTGATCACCCGCGAAATCAACAAACTCGAAGATTGGATGCTGACCCCCCAACTCACCTTTTTTGAAGGCGGAGACCATACTTTTTCCTTTGAACAAGATGAGGATCCCGAGAATTTTATGCCCGGGGAAAGTATGGCTTTGTTGGCAAAAGACATTCCCTACCTCCGCAAAAACCTGGCTAAAGACCGCGTTTACCTCAAAGAACTGATCCAGGTGCTGGAGAATTGGAGCAAAAACCCAGCTGCAAAAAAGCCGGATTTTGCCCACCTGGCCCAGGCGCAATTGTATTACCTCGATCAGCAACCCGTTCAAGTGGAGGCGCAGCTCAATCAAATCCCAAGTCGTGGCGACGCCCGCATTCAACTGCAAAAACAACTCATCCAGTTGCTGATCATGCCCCAACAAATGAACATCCTCAGTACTGAAGCCAAAGACGAAATTGCGCGGGGGCTCAACCGGGTGAAGGATTTATTGCCCCAAAGTGATGAAAAAAGCCGCCTATACCCCAAACTCATGTTGTATTTTTCCCGCATGTACCAGCAAAAAAATGATGGGCTTACGGCGGGCCTCTTTTACAATCGCAGCATGACGGTTCCCAAAAATAACTACGGAAGTTTCAGCGCATATTATCAAACGATCAATTATTTTGATCGTTTTGCTACTTTAGCTGAACTGGATGGTCTGATTGCCCTGCTCCAAAAAAAGGAACAATCGGCTTTGGAAAAAATACTCCTGGCCCCACTCGGCTCTTGGGAACTACAACCTTACTTCTATTATGGAGACAGTGAGGAATACCAAACGAGGCTGGTTGAATCAGCCCCTTCCCTGGATCAAGCCTATGAACTAAAGGGAACCGTCGCTTTTCGACAAAATCGCCTCGAAGAAGCCTTGGCAGCTTTTGAACAGCTGCCGGATGATTATTGGGAAAAAAATTACGCCTTTAAGTACCACCTCAACCAAAATCCCTTCGCCAGCTCCAAAACTTATCCCTGGGAAGGTGAAAGCATGGAACCTTACAACAAAAAAGTCATCCTACGGCGTATGCTCGAGCTACAAAAACAAGCCGAGCAGCCCGGCCCACAACAAGCCGAGGCTTGCTATTTGTTGGGCAATGCCTATTACAACTTTACTTATTGGGGCAAAAACTGGATGATGTTCGCCTATGGCCAATCCGTGGGTGAGTTGTACCATTCACCCTATGCTTCCTGGGAAAATTATTCCTTTGCACCCAATTCCAAGACCTACTTCAAGGAGTACTTCCAGCTCAGCCGCGCCACGGCCTATTACCACAAAGCCTTCAAAGCCAAACCAAGTGAGGATTTGGCGGCACGCATCATCTTTATGCTGGGTACCTGTGATAAGTATACCCATCATGACTTTGAGCACCCTTATTGGGAGGAAGATGAAACTGAGCCCTACATTTCCCCAATTTTCAATACCTTTCGCGATCAATTCGGGCATACCGAGGTTTTTCAAGAATGCCTCAATACTTGCCCGGAATTGGCAGATTACTTTAAAAAATAGGTTGGGGGAAGTTTAGGAAGGTTGAGGGAGGTTGAGAAGGTTGAGGCTACCGCAGCGACTTAGACGTAATCGCATCTAAGTCGCTGCGGTAGCCTCAACCTTCTCAACTTTCTCAACCTCCCTCAACCTTCTCAACCTTCTCACGATCGCCTGCAACATGAACCTTTTCCGACTCTGCACAAGTACGCTGTTGCTACTTGGAACCTTTTCGCTTTTTTCCCAAAAGAAAAACGCCAACTTTGAATACCACATCCACCGCGCCGACAGCCCCCTAAAAATAGATGGCAGTGGCGACGACCCCGCTTGGAGCAAGGCGGAAATGGTATCTGATTTTTACATGGTACTCCCCATGGATACCAGCAAAGCCAAGGTACGCACGGAGGTACGCATGTTGTACGACGATCAAAACATGTACCT
>JAIXOO010000030.1 GCA_027486765.1 Saprospiraceae bacterium | reverse complement strand
GTATCGACTCCATTGACATTGCCGTCCCGCAAACGACTGGAGTAAAAAGCAGTCACCTCCAATTGGTTGCTCAAGGCATAACTGATCCCCGCGCCACGCAGATAATTGGCCTCGTTCGCCGAAGCATAAGGGCGCAAGCTGCGCGCATTCCGTTTGACTAGAGTAGACGCCGCATTTTTACCCGTGCTGAAGCCCGAAAACAAAATCAAGCCCTGGCCAAAACTGGCGTTAAAATCGCCCAGCGCTAGTGATTTCAACTTCTTACGGTAATTATTCAGAAAAAAGTGGGCCGAATAAAAGTCAAAACCCTGGCGGTTGTTACCTGTAAAAAAAGCTTCACCCCGATCCTTTTCCGCCGTAATGCCAAAACTCAAACGATTGTAATAAGTGTGCCGCCAACGCACAAACAACTGATTGGGGTCGCCCAGGTAAGATTGTGCGGATTCTGGATTGGTGTAGCCTGCCTGTTCTTCCATTATGCGTGACCAGCGCATTTGAACTTCATTGCGGCCATCGCCAACCATTTCCAAAATAGAAGCCTGAAAATCATCCAGATCGCCACCTGTCGTTAGATAAGGTATAATGCGCCGGATGAGTGCCAACTCAAAACCCGGAATTACCTGCAGTTCATATAAAGCCAGCAGCGGGCCAGCAGTCTTGCGGTATTGCAGCAAGTTGTTGATTTGAATATCGTTCAATAGACCCAGTTCACGCAAATCGGCTTCCTCACAACGATTGATGTTCAGCGGGCGTTTTAGAAAAGTAGCCAAAAGGTCAAATTGGCCATTTAAATCAAAATCGCCTGATTCCGCCCCACTGTTTTGTAGAAAATCTTCCAGCAAATCCGTTGGCACCGGGTCCACTATTAGGCTGTCTGACCGTTGGGAGAACAAAGGCAGCGATACAATCAGCAAAAAAGACAAAGTCAGTATACTCCGCATAATCAATGGCGATAGTGAGCTATGCTGCGAAGATAAAGTAAGGAACGGAAATAAAATAAAGTAAACCTTGACTGGCTGTTTAAGTTCTGGTGATAATCCAAATGAAAAGAGATTTTTAGTCCAATGTGGGGGAAAAAGCAAATATTTTACGCTGAATTCACTTATTTTTAATAAAAAAACAAGCCATTAAGTGGACTTGGTTGTAAAAACGTAAAACGAGTTTAAATATTTACAAATCAAACAATTAAGTCAACCCATAGGCCCATAATAGTGCGCTAGCCATCACATTGAAAGCAAAAAATAAATAGTTTGGGCCAAACTCAGCAAGTACTTTTACATTATCAAATGAAGCCAAGGTCAACTGACCAAAACCAAACAAGCGAACAAACGCTACTCAACAAACCCCGCCTGCCCTTAGCCAAATTACCACTTTAAAGAACAACCATTGATTGAACTTTCACTTGTGTGGGCAAGTGATACCAAATTCAAACAATGAGGTTTCACTTCGATTCCAGCTGGAAGAAGTGGCTCTGAGTCAGCAATGCCTCTGAGTATCAAGGCTGGATTTTCAACTAAAGCAATTTTTCTTTTGATTGTTGACCCCATCAGGTCGAGCACAAAAACAAAAAAGGCCTCCAAGATTTGTGGGAATCTGGAAGCCTGCGAAAGAAAACGGTAATCCATTTTCAACTAAAGCTGAGCAAAGGTAAAACATCTTGCGCATTTTCTCAAATGATTTTTGAGAGGATGGGAATGGATTATCATCATACCCACGAAGATTCACTCTATTCATGGTGAGCATTAGCGGGTTAGCACAATTTGCAATTGTGCTTAAATGCTGATTTGTTCTTTCTCTAACCCTCAAATATCTGAACATGAGAATTTTTTACAGTGCAGTATGTCTATTTGTGTTTGTTTCTCTAGCAAACGTCTCTTTCGGTCAGGATAATGATGTATTGCAAGAGTCGCTGGTCTCTCGCTTCAAGCAGCGGTGGAGTAAGCAGGATTCAGTTCCAGAGTCTCCACTCGTTATCAGAGGTGCGGTAGATGCTTATTTCTTAGCAGGAAAAGCGCCACTACCAACCAGTTTCACAGGTGGGACGAACAATGCTTTTTCCCTGGGCATGGCAAACGTGATTTTATCCAAAGAGGGTAAAGTAGGGTTTGTAGCCGACTTGGCTTTCGGCCCACGTGCAGAAGGAGCAAACGGAGGTTTTGACGCGGACGGCAAAGTAACTACTTTGACTGCGATCAAACAGCTTTATGTCACTTATGCTCCTTTTGAAGCGTTGAAATTCACACTGGGTAATTTCAGTACCTTTTACGGGTATGAATTGATTGATGCCCCGTTGAATATCAATTACAGTACCTCTTACTTGTTTTCTTATGGTCCGTTTTTTCACACCGGAGTGAAAGCCAACGTGGCCTTATCTGACAAGTTTGGGGCAATGATTGGGGTATTTAGTGACACAGATACCAAAATTGATGTGGTAAAAGGCCAACATCTTGGTGCACAGTTATCCTATGTGAATGGTAACTTTTCCACCTATTTGAACTACTTGGGTGGCCGCTTTGCTGAAGAAACGGAAGACAGCCCCGAAATCATGAGTAGCCAATTTGACATCACTGCCTCTTTCCAGGCAACTGAAAAATTTGGACTCGGTTTCAACGCAGCAATGCGTACTTTGGCTTCTGATAATGATGGCGATGCGAGTTGGTCTGGTGCAGCATTGTATGCTAAGTATGCTTTCAGCGATTCATTCCTCTTTGGATTGCGCGCTGAAACCATTAGCGATAAAGATGGTTTCCTCTTCGGAGAAGTAGACAACAACATCTTTGCACTGACCCTTTCGGGTAATGTTACCATTGCGAACAACTTGCGTTTGATTCCTGAATTGCGTTTTGATTCCGCTAAAGCCACTGGCACCTTTACCTCATACAGCGATGAGGCACTGAAGGCAAATTCAGTATTCCTCTTAGCTGCTGTGTATAGCTTCTAACTCAAATACGAGATAGAGATAGAGTGCTCAAACCTGCCTTCAGCAGTATTTGGGCACTCTGCCTTTCACCTTAAACACAAAATTTTTAAACTAAAAGCAGTCATGGCAAAAGCAAAACTAGAGTACATTTGGTTGGATGGCTATCAACCTATGCAAAGCTTGCGCAGTAAAACAAAGATTGTTGAAGATTTTAGCGGAAAACTGGAAGATTGCCCAATGTGGTCTTTCGATGGTAGCTCTACCGAGCAAGCGCCAGGTAACTCCTCCGATTGTCTGCTGAAACCTGTTGCCTTGTATCAAGACCCAGCCCGCAAAAATGGCTGGTTGGTTATGACCGAAGTACTGAGCGCCGATGGTGCTGCTCACCCATCCAATGGTCGTGCAATGATCGAAGATGACGACAACGACTTTTGGTTCGGTTTTGAACAAGAATATTTCCTTTGGGATCCTTCAACCAACAAACCACTGGGCTTTCCAGAAAACGGTTATCCAGCACCACAAGGTCCGTACTATTGCTCCGTTGGTTATGGCAAGGCTTATGGCCGCGAAATCATTGAGGAGCACCTGGATATTTGCCTTGAGGCTGGCCTGAACGTTGAAGGGATCAACGCAGAAGTAGCTACTGGCCAATGGGAATTCCAGATTTTTGCCAAAGGTGCTAAATCTGCTGGCGACCAAATTTGGGTTGCTCGTTATTTGCTTGAGCGTGTTGGTGAGCAACACGGCGTTTCCATCGAGTGGCATTGCAAACCTGTGAAAGGTGACTGGAATGGCTCCGGGATGCACGCTAACTTCTCAAATACCCTCTTGCGTACCGCAGGAAGTAAAGAAACATACGAAAAAGTCCTCGAATCTTTCCGTCCGGTTATCGCCGAGCACATCGCTGTTTACGGCCCGGATAACCACTTGCGCCTGACGGGTAAGCACGAGACTCAATCCATCGATACCTTCAGCTATGGTGTATCTGACCGTGGTGCCTCAATCCGCATCCCTGTCGTTACCGTTGAAAAAGGCTGGAAAGGTTATTTGGAAGATCGTCGTCCAAACTCCGCTGCTGACCCCTACAAAGTGGCTGCAGTGATCATCAAGACGGTCAAATCTGCTTCGCTCTAGTTCCTGCATAGACATATGCCAACTAGCCCGCTTTGGTTCGCCGGAGCGGGTTTCTTTTTTTAGTGAAAAACGAAAAATGAAAAATGAAAAATGAAAAATAATCTGGAAGCCCAGGTTTGGATCATTTCTTCGCCGTTTTGACGGTTGCTACAAGCATTGCTATTAATTCTTTGCAATCAGCGCACAAACTATCAAATAAATTTTGTTCAACGTATCCAGTATCTTTCAATAAGCAGAGCCAAAATTCCGTTTCATTTGCCTCTTTCAAGGCAATGCTCATTTTGCTGATAAAATCTGCTTTGCTTTGACCAAACTCAGCTTCTCGATTTAACGCGCCAATGGCAGTTCCGCTACGCAACACCTGCTTACTCAATACAAATTCTTTTTTTTCTGTTTGTAAAAACTGTGAAAGCTTCACAATCCGAATTGCAAAAGCATAGCTCTTTGTTTTTAACAAATTTTCTTTCATTAGCTATATTTTAAAACTAAAATAACATAAATATTGAATAAAAACTTCATTTTTCATTTTTCATTTTTCATTTTTCATTTTTCATTTTTCATTTTTCATTTTTCATTTTTCATTTTTCATTTTTCATTTTTCATTTTTC
>JAIXOO010000369.1 GCA_027486765.1 Saprospiraceae bacterium | reverse complement strand
CCAAAGACTTGTTGGTGGTTATAGCGAGCGGGTTCCACCTCTTCCCATTCCGAACAGAGAAGTTAAGCCGCTCAGCGCTGATGGTACTGCCCTTGGGTGGGAGAGTAGGTCGCTGCCAACTCAATACAACACACAGCCTCATTCGTTAACTCGGATGGGGCTTTTGTGTGTACGGACATGACCTGACCCAATCGTAAAATATTTCAATTCGGGATGCACTGCGTCCCGAATTGAATACAGGTCACAGGTGTACGGTCATTCGCCTCCGCCCTACCGAAATGGAACCCACCTAACCGCGGCAGCGGTTCAATTCAGAATAGCCGCAGTCGTCTGCGGTAAAAAACCGGAGCGAGGTGTTCCAACCACGGCAGTGGTTGAATAAACTGGGCAGCGAATGGTGTTCAACCGCTGCCGCGGTTGCGAAACGAACCTGGGCCCAAAAATTCCCCGGACGACCGGGGCTATGGTAAATTCAATCGCTCCGCGATTGGTAGGGTGTTGAAATAGAGGAAGATAAGTAAAAAATTTGAGCTTTTGAATTGCGCAGCAAGCTGTTGCACAATTCAAATCCCCCCTACTCCCCCATCAAATACGGATTTCCCATCCGCTCCGCCCCAATCGTCGTAGCCACCCCGTGCCCGGAATACACTTTCACCTCATCCGGCAGCACCATCAATTTTTCCCGAATGTTTTTCATCAAGGTTTGGAAATTCCCACCCGGTAAGTCGTAGCGGCCGATGCTATTTTTGAACAACACATCACCTGAGAGTACAAAACGATCCTTTTCGCAGTAAAAAGAAAGGCTGGCTGGTGAATGGCCGGGTGTAAAAATGGTTTTGAGCTTGGTTTCTCCGAACTCAATGACATCACCCGCCGTCAGAAACTTGCCAATGGCAGGCGAAGGATCCGGATAAGGAATTTGGTACATCGAAGCCACCTGTACCCCAGTGTCGAGCACCACCTGTTCGCCCTGGTGGGCTTCCAGTACCAGGTTAAAAGTGGTCGCGATAAAATGATTGCCCAAAATATGGTCGATGTGGCAGTGCGTATTGATCAAGCGGACCGGGCGCAACTCCAGGCGATGGATTGTTTCCAACAGCTCGGCTTTTTCATCGGGGAACAAGCAGCCGGGATCCACCACTATACATTCCTTCGTATCATCATAGACAACGTACGTGTTTTCCTGAAAAGGATTGAACGTAAGCTGGATAACATTTGCCATCCTTTTATTAATTTAGATTGTACATTTTCACAAAAATGGCTAATTTGAGAGGTATGTTATGGAGAATCGGGTAGATTATTTTTTTTATCTGGTTTTTTCTGCTCAAAATGAACTGAATGTGGCATGATTCTGTCATATTCTAAGCAAAATAAATAGTGTATGATCAAGCGACTTTACCTCTTGTGTTTGATGGGTGTTGTGCTGTTCAGTGTAGGCGCACTGGCACAGAGCAGCAACCAAGTCAAGTTTGGCAAGAACCGTGTCCAATACCACAAAGACTTCGATGAATGGTCGCAGTACGAAAGTGACAACTTCTTTGTGTACTATTACGGTAAGTCGCGCAATGCAGCCCACAAGGTTGTACAAATGGCGGAGTACGACTTCGACGAGATCCAGGCCCTCCTCGAGCACCGCATGAACGAAAAGCTCCAGATCATCGTGTACGCGGATGCGACCGACGTGAAGCAGAGCAACATCGGTTCGGAGGACTTGTTCGTCAGTAGCAACAACCAAACCAAGGTTTCGGGTACCACCATCTTCGTCTATTTTGATGGCAACCACCAACACCTGCGTGAGCAAGTGCGCGAAGGCATCGCGGCGGTGTACCTCAATACCATGCTGTTTGGGGCAAATATCCAGGAGATCGTACAAAATGCGGTGATGCTCAACCTGCCCAACTGGTTCAAAGAAGGCCTGGTGGCCTACGCAGGCCAAACCTGGAACGTAGAGCGCGACAATGAACTGCGTAACATCCTGCTCAGCCGCCGCTACAAAAAATTCGAACGTTTTGCCGACGATTACCCCCGCCTGGCCGGACAGTCCATGTGGTATTTCATCAGCGAAAAATATGGCCGCCCGGCGGTGTCCAACCTCTTGTACCTCACCCGCATCAACCGCAGCGTGGAAAGTGGGTTCCTGTACGTGATGGATCAATCCTTCCAGTCGGTCGTCCAAGAATGGGATCAGTTTTACCGCAGCCGCTACGAAAGAGATTTACAGGGCCGTCAAAATCCCCAGGCTACCCAAATCGTTACCCTCAAAAAACGCAAGGAACAACTGCCGCTGACCCAACTCAAACTTAGTCCCGATGGCAACAAGGTCGCATACGTGCTCAACGACATGGGGCGCGCCAACGTCTACATCTACGACTTGCAGCAAAAGAAAAAAACCAAAATATTTAAGGAAGGTTACCGGAATGCCCTTCAGGCTACGGATTTCAATTATCCGCTGATCGCCTGGAATCCAACCGGGCAACAACTCAGCATCTTGTACGAGCGCCGGGACAACCTGAAACTGGCGAACTACGATGTGTTCAAAAAGAAAATCACCACCGAACTACTTTCCGAGCAATACCAAAGGGTTTACAGCCTCGATTTTGTCGACAACTTCACCCTCTTGTTTTCAGCAGAGGTGAGTGGTCAATCCGATATTTTTCTCTACACCCCGCGTACCCGTCAAAGTCAACGCATCACCGCCGACATCTACGACGACCTGGATGCTACGGTGGTCAATATACGCGACCGCAAGGGGATTCTCTTTACCTCTAATCGCCCGGATATCTTCTTGCGCAACATCAAGCCGGATAGCATCCTGCCCGTTGCTTCGCTGGATGTATTCTATTACGACTTGAAGGGCGAAATCAAAGAGTTTGTACGCGTAACCAATACGCCACTTGCCAGCGAGCGTTATCCGATGCAAGCTGACAGTACCTATTTTTCGTACCTGAGTGATCGGCACGGGATTTACAATCGGGAGTCTGGCTTTTTGGAATCTTTCGTCAGGGAATACCAGCAGCACATCTTTTTGAAGGATGGAACCGAGTTGGTTTGGCCAATGGATTCCTCGGTTGCCAAACTGGATTCAACCCAGATTGATTCTGTGCAGGTGCGCCCCGTGATTCGGGAACGTGCGATTACCCACATTGAGACCAACTACCCTTACCACATCAATCAGCAGCACAGCGCACCGCAAAGTGGTAAGTTGGTGGAATCCTATGCAGCCTTGGGCCGTCGCTCCTTTTACACCAATCGACTGATGCCTACCCATTCCAGCGCCCCAGCTAACACGGTCTTTCGGGCAAGGGAAAAACAAATGGAGAGCTTGATTTTTGTAAAAGATACAGCTTCAGCTCCAGGGATGCCCATCATGACGAATGGGGCTCCTGTGCGGCCAGTTGTGGTGGATACTCCCAAAGTAGAGATAATCGTCAAAGCACCACCAAAGGATACTACGGTAGTCAATAAGGAGGAGTTGTATTTATTCCAAAGCGAATTTGGCAATCCCCCAGTGAGTTCAGTAGCCGATAAAAAACCAGAAGAAACACCCGCCGCAGTGGCCACTGAACCAGCGGCCACTCCCCCACCCGTAGCGACCCGGCCCAGCGAAACCCTGGCACCCGTCAACGGCATGAGTTTCCCGCTACAAATGGCGACCAACCGCAAGTTGTACATTCTCAATCCAACGCGGGCAATCCCCTATCGCTTGCAGTTCCGTTCCGATTTTGTGACTTCACAAATGGACAACTCACTGCTTTTCGAAGGTATGGAAAGTACGGCGGCCAACCCCGATGGTTTTCAGCTGCCGCCTCCCGGTATTTTGCTCAAGGCGAACATCAAAGATCTTTTTGAAGACTATGAATTTGAAGGCGGCATTCGGATTCCCACGACCTTCAACGGTGCGGAATACTTTGCGACCTTCAACAATAAAAAACACCGCCTGGATCAAACCTACGCGGTGTATATGCGCAACACCCGCTTTAACGATCAGAGCCCAACTTTAGTGCCACGTCGTCGGGAGTACAATATCCTGCTGGGGCAATACGGCGTTCGTTACCCATTGGATGTGTTCCGCAGCATCAGAGCCACCTCTACCCTACGCCGTGACCGCATGGTACAACTGGCTACCGACCGGGCTACCTATAATGTACCTGATCAAACCAGCCAGCGGATTGGTATACGCTTGGAATACGTGTTTGACAACACTGTTGACATTGCGCTCAACTTGCGGACGGGTACCCGTTATCGGGTTTTTGCGGAAGCCCAAAAGAAATTTTCGGTAGGTGACGAGGCGAATTTCGACATCAATTTCAACAAAGGAACGATGACCGTATTGGGTGCGGACTTCCGGCATTACCAGCGCGTTCTGCGCCATTCGATTTTGGCAGGGCGTTTTGCAGCAGGCACTTCCTTTGGTTCAGAAAGAATCCTTTATTTCCTGGGAGGAATGGACAACTGGCTTTTCCCTCAACAGAACAACGATATTCCTGTACCTAGCGGCAATTTTGCTTTCCAAACCCTGGCGGCTAACCTGCGTGGCTTCCCGATCAACATCCGCAACGGTAGCTCTTTTGCACTGGTGAACACGGAGTTGAGGATACCCCTGTTCCGCTATATCTCGCGCCGAATTCAGT